>NZ_CAJHAV010000013.1:0-91277 GCF_904846475.1 Psychrobacter sp. LFX-11D | reverse complement strand
TGCGCTTGGTATTCCCAATTGTCATCGTTGCGGTTACCGCAGACCTTGGCATGATGCAAGTGATAGATTTGGCATTGAACGACCCTAAAGAATACTCAGCAAGACTGATGGCGCATCATGCTGAAATCTCAGCCTTTGGTGGTATCTTCTTGTTACTCGTCTTCTTAAACTTCATCTTTGATGATAAAGAAGTGCATTGGTTTAACTGGCTTGAGAGCCGCTTAGCAAAGCTTGGCAAAGTCGATGCCATGAGCGTGTTTGTCGCTCTAATTGTCCTGATGTTTGCTGTATCTTGGGCCAGTGCGGAGCAAGCTTCTGCTGTATTGATTGCGGGTGTATGGGGTATCTTGGTCTATCTTGGCGTCCAAGTTATCTCTGGTATGCTCGAGGGTGACCTTGAGGAAGACTTAGAAAATGAAGAGAAGGGTTCAGGTGCCGCAGCGACCAGCGCGATTATGAAGGGCGGTATTATTGGTTTCTTATACTTAGAAGTTCTTGATGCTTCATTCAGTTTCGATGGTGTGATTGGCGCATTTGCAATCACCAATGACGTTATTGTGATTATGTTAGGTCTGGCGATTGGTGCTATGTTTGTGCGTTCGATGACTATTTTCTTGGTAGACAAAGGCACACTTGATGAGTTCATCTATCTAGAACATGGTGCGCATTATGCCATTGGTGCTTTGGCAATTATTATGCTGCTATCAGTGAAATTCCATGTACCAGAGATTATTACTGGTTTGATTGGCATTGCCTTTATTGGTTGGGCATTGCTTGCTTCACTTAAGCATCGCAAGCAACAAGCGAAGGCGATTACTTAGTGTTGATTTTGTCTTAAGTTTAAACGCTAAGTTCAAATTAAGAAAAAGCGCTTTGGTAGAAAATCGTAGTCATGACAGGTTATATCAAGCGATTGGTATGACCTGTCTTCTGTCACGGATCACTTTCTATTGCCTAAGATAAGCATCTTACTTTATAACGCATATTCCCAAAAACAAGAGATATACATGCTAAAGAAAGCTGAACAAACATTAGAGAAAACCATATTTAATAGTCGTTGGCTACTAGCCCCATTTTATTTGGGGCTAGTGATCGGTATTGTTTTACTATTTATCAAGTTTTTCCAAGAACTATGGCACATGATTACCCATGTGTTTACTGCTTCTGAAGCCGATGTCATCGTCGGCACGTTGGCTCTTATTGACATGTCACTGGTCGCAAGCTTATTACTCATCATCATATTTAGTGGCTATGAGATCTTTGTCTCAAAAATTGATACAGGTGATCATGAAGATCGTCCTGAATGGATGGGAAAAATTGATTTCTCTGGTCTGAAACTTAAAGTAATCGGTGCCATCGTTGCCATTTCTGCCATTGATCTTCTCAAATCATTTATGGATATACCCAAAGAGATGAGCGATGCTGATGCTGATGTATTGATGTGGAAAGTGATTATCCATATGACGTTTGTATTATCTGGCTTGTTGTTTGCTTTGATGGATAAGATTGTCGGCGATACCAAAAAGCACTAAAAAATCTTTCAGTACAAAGTGTAGTGACATAATATATGGCACAGTTTTCAGAAAATCCACCCGTACAAGCAATGAGTCTTGTTGTAACGGGTATGCCTGTCGGTAGCCCCAGTATGGAGTATCAAGATAAGTTTGAACCGTATCAGATTATGCAGCGTAATAAGGATAGCATCACCTAAGTCTACGCAGATATTGACTCGGTTCAGCAGAAATGATAGTCGGGTAAATATTTTGCCTATTGTCTGAATCTAATCGCTATAAACCAAGAGTATCCATTCAATTAATTGGTGAATTGAATGGATACTGATCAGAGGTTTTACTCTTTTTATATATAGACTTCATAGCTGTGAATGCCATAATCTTCAACTGGTAATTTTACGAACCAATAAAGTAAGTTTGTCTTTGCCATTATCAACTGTAGCTTCCTTATCATAGGCGACGGTCGTTTCATGTTCCGCAACATCATCACCAACTTTAAGAGCCGTAACGACTTTAGCAGTATGCTCATTATAGGGCTTTACTGTCAGGTTATACTGAAACTCAGTGTCAACAGCGATCGATGCCATCTCTTCAGCATTTACAAGCATTATAGGTGAAGCAATTAACTCACCATCTTTAAATACAGAGGTAGAAACTTTATAAGCATCAGCAGCAAAGCATGATCCTGACGCCAATACGATAGCTACTAACAAACCTAATTTTACTTGCATCTTAATTTCCTTATTTATAATCAATGTATAGTCAATTCCAAATAAAACAGATACGTTATGTTCCAACGCAGTACTGGTATGAATTTTTCTGGCGTGCTGTGACTACGCTGACAGAGGCTGCGTAAAATTCATCCCAGTCCTACTGTATCGCTTTAATACTGAACTCACTATAACTATTCGACAATATTTATAGCCCACTAAAAATATGATATTTCATGCATTCTATAACGGAAGCGCTATACGTTGAAAGTGACACATTACTTATGTAGCGCAGTCGCTGTCTCTTTTAGCTAAGCAACTGCTTCACTTAGTTAGTTTCTATAGGTTCGACATACATCTGTAGGTATTCACGAAAAAAACAGTCAGTCTTCAAGTTTGTGAAGTTCGGCAAACTTGAATTAAGACGGCGTATCATTTGGCAGTAGCTCCGCTATTCGTTTTTGCCATTCCTCCTTAGAAAGAAGCGTATTATTATTTGATTTCATTTCTTCTAATACCCTATAACGAGTAGTAAGCTGATTAATGACATTAGTAAGAGCCGCTTGTTCGCTTTTCGCTTGAGCAAGCTTTTCAGAAACGGCAAGCATTCGTTTATCGATACTGAAATTGCCATCGTAATAATCATTAAGACCATTCTTAATTTCATTGAGACTAAAACCGACAGCTTTTATATTTTTAATTATTTCAATACGCTCAATACATTCAGGATGAAACTCTGTATATAATCGTGACCCTGCCTGACGCTTACGAGATCTCAGCAATCCCAATTCATCGTAATGGCGAATAGTATCTTTAGTCGTATTGGCTTGTTTTGCCAATGCCCCTATCAATAAAAAGGCTGGATCAGATTTCATGTAATAATCTCGAAAAGGTACGTTTGTCTTATTTTAGACAAGTATACCTCAATGAAACCAGTGTAAACCGACTTCTTCTATTCAAAGTTATTTGCCATAACATTTCTTATGGCAAGAAGTGCGGTTCACGAGCCATGTCATGGTATTCCCTTATGTAATTTCATAACCATTTCCAATTAATACTTTATAGATTTCTAAAACCTCATCTAGAATCTTTATAGCCATCGTGTCATCTTTCATCATTTGCCACGGCTTACTAGAGCTTCTCCAATCGAAAGGCTCAAACTTGTCCTTAGCTGGCCACCAGCTAGAACTTTCAAACTGCTTATTTTTAATATTCTCGTTTAGCAATCTGTTTATTTTACTTTTATGTTCACTTGCAAATTCAGAATGTCTGAATTTTCCTAAAAATCTTACGCCCAAGCTTGGTTTATTATAATAATCTTGAAATTCAAAACAAATAATTCCAATATTTTCTATACTTCCGAAGCTAAATTTTTCATACTTATTATCTACTTTCATATTTCTTAGAATAATTTTTTGAGGATAGCTTTTAGCATTTAGGTATAAATCTAATTTAAGCTTTCCGACAAATTCTTTTTTCATTTTTTCAACATTATTATGGAAAGCCAGGCTAGCCTCTATAGTATTCTTATTTCGGCTCATAATTTCTAAAACTGTTTTATCCTCATTCATATCTCCAACCTCCCTAAACTGTTTTTTCTTGATACTCGTCTGTGAGGTAATATTGATGTTCTTAGCGCCCGCATCCTTGCGCCTATGGTTGCCCATTCTTTTTGTGCTGATAATGCTAAAGCTGTCCAAGTTATTTTGCCATATAGCGTCTTATACATTACAGGCTGCTCTATGGGTCAAATCGGTGTCTTGGCGCGGATAATAGCGACCAAACTTATGCAGTTGTAGTTGGTCAACTGGCTTTACAAAACGACAATCTTGTGAGTAGCTTGATGTTAATAGCAAAAAACCGCCTTGATAGGTGGTTTTTGCTGCTGATTTTTTTTGTTCAGACGTAATGCATCCAGTTTTCAGAAAATCCCATTTAAAAAATCATATGCGCACATAATGCAATAATTGGTAATGAAATAATGGTTCTTAATAGAAAAATTATTAATAACTGAAAAAAGCTTACTGGAATTTTGGTTCCTAAAATCAACCCACCTATTTCCGACATATAGATCAATTGAGAAACTGACAAACAAGCGATGACAAATCGAGTTAACTCTGATTCTATTGAAGAACCGATAATAGCAGGCAAAAACATATCTGCAAAACCCACCATAATGGTTTTTGACATTTCTGCTGCAAAGGGTATGTTCATTAATTCTAAGAATGGAATAAACGGCATACCTAAATAATCAAATACGGGTGTCTCTTCTGCAACGATTAAGCCCATCGTCCCGATTGCCATAACGACAGGTAATATTCCGATCCACATATCTAAAATATTTTTTAACCCATCGTTCAAGAAAGTAAAAAAGCTTGGACTCTTTTCTGCTTTGTGAACGGCTTTATGTAAACTATGGGTAAATAACGTTTTTCCTTCAGGAATGGTTTCATGATCTCTATCACTATTTTCTACTACATACGTATCGTCAATTTTAGATAAGGGAAATAACCTTGGTACGATTAAGGCACAAACAATACCGCATAAGGCAACCACCCCAATCATATTGAGAAAGTAGCTTTCTAGCTTAACTTGAGAGATGACGACCAAACAGAATGTAATCGAGACTGCTGAAAAGCTTGTCGCAATAACTGCCGCTTCTTTTTTGGTATAAAATCCGCCTTCCAGTTGTTTATCAGTTAATAATACGCCAATAGTGCCATCACCCAACCATGATGTTAGACAATCTACAGAGGACCTACCGGGTAAACCAAATAGAGGTCTCATTACTTTACTTAATAAAACACCAAAAAATTCTAATAAGCCAAAATCAAGCAATAACGGTAGCAGTAATCCAGCCAAGAAAAACACAATAAAAAGTATTGGCATTAATTCATATAATATTAAACCCCCGATATTATCTGAATATATAAATTCATAACCATACTTAAAATAGGTAACGACAGCAAAAAACGCACCAAGCATTCTAATAACAAGCCAAGGTGTTGTAACGTTCAGTAAGTTATTTAAAAATGCATTATTTAGAATCAATGAAGGCTTCATGATTTTAGTGTATAAAGTACAACACAATGTAATCATAATGGAGATTACAACAAACAGTGGCAAAAGGCTGCCCATATAACCTTGTATATAATCTTTTAATACAGAGATAGGGATGGTAAATCCTTCTGCATATGATACAAACTTACCATCTACATAGGGAATTGGAAATACGAAGAGCAACAAACCTATTATAGAGGGTATAAAGAATTTTAAAAATTGTCTGATACTGATACTGCTGACAGCTTGACTTGAAGCATTGGCTTTAATAATGTCCATATTATTTTTACTCGCAGTCCATTTTTTAACTAGCATAAATAGATTTTTTTATGCTAGATTCTTTAACTCATTTTAAATAATTTATACTAATAGTTATTTAAAAGAGACTGTGTCACTTTTTCTAAGATTTTAAATATTCTTGTTGAGTCATCTTTTGAATTGTTATACAAAGGATTGATTTCTGCCATTTCCCAACAGCATACTTTCTTATTCTTGATTAATTCTATGTTAAGTTGCATGGCTTGTTCATATGACAGACCATTCATTGCAGGCGTACCGGTTCCTGGCACATATAAAGGATCCACACTATCAACATCAAATGAGACATAAATGTGATCACAATATTCCAATTTTTTGAAGATTTCCTCTACTGTGGAACTGATTCCTTTTTGAGTTATCTCAGCAACACTATATAAAGGAATTTTATGCCTTCTAATTAAATCCATCTCTTCTTCTTGATAATCTCTAACGGCACAAAAGACCACATTTTCTGGCTTGATTGAGGGTTCGCTTGATGCCATGAACTTTAATTTTTCCCAATACTCTGTTTCTTTTTCAGAAAGCTCATTGCGCTGGCATTCTAAATTGTCAATGGCACACGCCATCGCTAAAGGCATGCCATGCATGTTTCCTGACCCACTGGTATATGGTGAATGAAAATCAGCGTGTGCATCTATATAGACCACACCAATTTCAGCATCAGGATGCGCCATTTTTAGGCCATGCATCGTTCCTGCACAGCTAGAATGATCTCCAGCTAAGACAATTGGGAATTTATTCTCATTTCTTATATCTTTTATTTTGTGTGCTAACTTAGAGATAATCGGTTCAATCACATCAGCATATTTTGCATGCGCAAATTGTGATTCCCCTTCACTGTTGCTATTATCCTCAATACTGTCAAATTGCAATTTTTCAAAATAATCTGCATTAAGTTCTTTTGATGACGCTTTTAATGCATCAATACCTAAAGAGGCGCCTTTTTTATATCCTGCGATATCTGAATAAACTTCTACTATTCTTATATTTTTCATCATATCAGTCATGATTTTGTCTCTATTAAATAAAATAATTTTCACATCATTTAAATTAAATTCATTCTTATATACTAAAGCTCTTGAAAATTAGTAGATATATTTAAAACAATAAACATATCCATAACTATCCAAGAGCCTTGCTAAATATAAATAAAATTCAAAAAAAACGTTGATTTTAAACGTTATACAAGATAAAAAGTACTTATCGTTTTGTAGTATTAATTACCGTTGTATCAATAGCGATTGTATTAATCACTTACGACATAGCCACAGATTCAGCTTCATTTGTCTCTGTGCTAAGATCTTTGCTATGATTTTTCACTACCGAATATAGATTTTTAGGATCAGCTTGTTGCGGGATTAGATCTAAAATCTCATATCCTCCCTGCTCTCTGATCAAGTCGCGTAAAAACACTAACGCTGTAAAGTCTTCTGATGCAAACCCAACGCCATCGAACACGACTAGATCATCATCTGACGTTCGAGCTTGCACTTCACCTTTGAGGATGCGATGAAACTCAGTAACAGGGAAGTCGCTTGATAGATTTTGGATTTCCCCCTCAATGCGTGTCTGAGGCTCAAACTCCACAATCACATGATCTGCTCGCATTAATATATTTTTATCCAGCTCTGTCTTACCAGGACAATCACCGCCTATCGCATTAATATAAACACCTTTTGTGATTATATCGTCTCGTAAAATAGTGGCATTGGTTTTATCAGCCGTACAGGTAGTAATAATCTCTGCACCTAAAACAGCTTCCTCTAACGTACGACAAACAATAACCTTCAGACCTGAGTCTGCAAGATTATCAGCCGTTTTCTGCGATGCTGCTGGATCAATATCATACAAACGAACTTCTAAGATACCCATGATGGCTTTCATACCCAAGGCTTGAAATTCAGACTGAGCGCCGTTTCCTATTAACGCCAGTTTTGTAACGCCTTTTGGCGCGCAATGTTTGGCCAGCATGGCTGATGTGGCAGCCGTACGTAATGCCGTCAGGATACACATCTCTGTCAGCAAAATAGGATAGCCAGTTTCGACGTCAGACAAGATACCCATCGCCGCCACGGTCTGCAAGTTTCGTTTGGTATTGATTGGATGACCATTGACATATTTGCAGGCAAACATCTCTCCATCGCTGACTGGCATCAACTCGATGACACCGTTTTTGGAATGTGAAGCAAAGCGAGAAGATTTTTCAAATTGATCCCAACGAAGAAAATCTTGTTCTAAGGCATCTACTAGATCTGTAATACATTGCTCAACACCATAATCATGAATCATTTTAGCCATCGCTTGTACACTAACGAATGGCACGCCTTCCTTGGGTGATACGATAAATTTAGACATTAATGCTGTTCCTTTTCATGAATGTTGTTTGTTGAACCGACAATTAATATCCTACCAACTATAATTGTCAGTTAAAATGTCAATAAGTTATTAAATATGGACGTATTTTTGACATATTGTTAAGTACTACTTAGCATAATGTCAAAATTCAATGAAGGAAGCATTTTTATGGCGTATTACACTTATGATTCTTTAGATAGCGAACTGATATCTGAACTTCGACAAGATGGTCGAGCAACCATCTCAAACCTTGCCAAAAAACTCAAAGTCTCTCGTGCCACTATCCAAAACAGATTGGATAGACTGATGCATAACGGCGCTATTTTAGGATTTACGATTCGAGTGCATGAGGCACTAGATAAAGAAACCGTCAAAGCGATGATGATGATTGAAGTGACCGGAAAATCTACGTCACAAGTGATTAGGAAGTTACGAGGTATACCGCAACTGATTAAGCTACATACGACCAATGGAGCGTGGGATTTGGTAGCAGAAATACACACCACAAGCTTGAGAGAATTTGATGAAGTGCTGCGTCAAGTCAGAGAGATTGATGGCATTCTTAATAGCGAAACCAGTGTTCTGCTTTCGAGTTTGTAATATAACTATACTCAGAAAAATATGTTCAGCGCAGCCTAATGTTCAATTCCCTAGTGAGGACTTGAATCTTAGGCTATAGGCTAAGGGTATCAATGGTTTGATGTAGTGGCATAATAAAACTGGACCGCTTCTAAGAGGTTAGATGAACCCAAAGAAGGAAAATAGCATAACCAATAAACGCGACCAATATATCCAAGAATTCAAACTTGAAGCTATCAGCTTAGTGGTTGATCACCAACGTAAAATACCCGATGTAGCAAACTCACTTGGTATTGGTAGATCAACTGTAGTGGTCAACTAATTTAGGACACCTGACCACTACAGTACAGTCTCATATTGCATATCTTAATGTAGATTGTTTTGTTCTAAACGGATTAGAAATGCTGCAAAACCTTCGGTTGCTCGAGCCTGTAGTCGGCTACTGGTCATTACACGGACACGATTGCTCCAAGTGATGGCATAGCTTTGAGCTTCAAATCTACTGACCAAGTCCACATCCTCATGACAAGGTATAGATGCAAAGCCGCCAACAGCCAGATAAGCCTCACTACTAAAACTTAAATTTGCTCCATGAATATGATGGTGTCCCATTTTATCTTGGTAATGAGCGATATAATCCTTTCGAGTTTGCGGTGTTAACCGTGCCCAACTGTCAACTTGCACTATGCCGCAAATCATATCTGTCGGCTGGTGGCTAATATGTTCAATCTGCTGTGCCAACCAATCTACAGTTACCACGGAGTCAGCATCTGTACAGGCAATCCATGTGGCACCATTTGTGATCGCATGACGAATACCAATATCTCTCACCCTTCCCACACATTGATAGTCACAGCATAAGTAATCAATACCAGCGGCTTTGACGATGGACTGCGTATTATCAGTGCAGCTATCCAACACCACTAGCGGATACGCTTTAATCATTGAGGGCAATTGCTCGATAGCGGTCCGTACTGATGCCAAGCATTTAGCGATGGTCATTGCCTCATTATGAGCGGGAATCACAATGCCAATTTTCATAGCCTATTCACCTCTCTACTCAGTTTTTTAAAACTTATACCCTGTTATATCAAGTTTTCTTGCATGGCTACCGAGCTTGGAGAACGTTGCCAAATATCTAATAAGAAATCATTGTCTATCACTTGGCTTTGATGATTGAATGCAACCTGATGCTTCTCATTATTTGCAAAATTAAAGGCATGGTGCAGGCGCTGATGTACAGTTTCACCTGTCATAGCAAAGCCATCAATAGCATAGCGCCAATGACAGCATAGCAATGTACCGCCTATAGCAAGGTTTTGCTGAGTCCAAGCGATCACCGTGTCAATATCATTGGGTGATAAATAATATAAAATTTCACTAATGACAATTAAATCAAAGGCTGGCTCTATAGTAGGTGTATCGTTTGATAAAGGAGAAGCCTCTATAATTGCCTCTCTTAAATTTAATAATCTATTAGGAACTACACCTTGAATGACCTTAACATGAGACAATTCTGCCAAGCGCTCTTTGGCAAGTTGCACTGCCCGTTGATTCCCATCGATACTCACTAATGCCTGACAACGTTGAGCTAATAACTCACTAAGCACACCGTTTCCGCAGCCCAGTTCAATGGTATTGTTATATTCAGATTGGGGCAGTATCGCTAAACAAATATCACGTTTTCGTTTTTCATACCAGCGAGTTTGATACTGCCATGGGTCCGTGTTGTCATTATATAATGCGTCAAAATACGATTCTGAATAAGCAGATGATTGGCGCTTAGTAGCAGGATTATCATCTAATACAGTTTTATCATAATCTATACTATCAACTAAGTTATCGGCACTCATCGACGGCTTAGGTTTAGAGGTGTGATTCATATAAATAAACCTCCCAAGGTTGGCTAATTCTAGCAATCGTTTGCGCGGATAAAATAGGCGGATTGTCCGTACTGTCATCAGCAGTGATTTGACTTTCAAAGCAGGCAATGGCCTTTATTTTACGCTGTAGCTGCTCAGTGGTTAAGTCAACTCTTTTGGCACAGTGCCAAGGAATACGGCTATCCGCAGGTTTTGCCCAATGCCATGCCCAAATCAACACTTGATAACAGGCTAAATGATGCTGCTTGGCAAATGAGACCACCACTTGTCCAGTTGCTTCATGGTCAGGATGCCCGTCATGCATAAAAGGCGTTATTAAAATATCGTTAGGTTTAATAATGGTGGATAGTTTCTGGTGAAACTGATCTTGTTGGGCAAAGACATTGCCATCTGTTAAGTCTAAAGCAATAGTCATAACTTGATGGGCCACACTCAATACTTCTAGCGCTCTAATACTTTCTTGTGGACGGATGATATTAAGCTTTTCTTGAGAATAAACGTGCGAGTTTGGATGACTTTGTGTGCCATTAGTCACGTGAATAAGAACGATAGGATTGCCATTCGCCGCCAGTTGTTGCAACAGACCGCCACAGCCTAGCACTTCATCATCAGGATGCGGGGCGAAGATACAGACACGCTGATGCGGGGCAAAGCTTTTTGCAATATCAAATCGAGGCATGTCTTGCAGGCCTGACCAGTTTTTCCAGGCATCTTGACTGGTGCCATCACCTTCAATAACACGGTCACCTACAATCGGATGGTTGCCTTCAGGAAAAGCAACATGGGTAGCAGCATTATCTTTGGTGGCAGGTTCTACAGCCTTATTAGATATTACAGTTGCCATATATTGTCCTGCCCATCAGTTAAGTCATTGGCTAAAATACCAGTTAATTCGCCGATTTTCTGTAAGTCAAAAGCGCCATGACTTTGGCGGGTAAACACGGGCAAATCTGTTGACAATCTTGCAAAATGGGCATTGCGACAAAATGGTGCTGCTCCCAATGCCTGCCCGACAACCTCCATTACTTGGCGAGCAACTTTCTCAACTTGTAATCTTAGCTGGCGTATGGCAAGTTCATGACTCAGCTGTGGCTGGCTATCTATTAAATCAGCAACATAATAAAAATACTGCTGAGTGACTGCCAATGCCGTACTAATTTGACCCAAATACATGGCTTTATAATTGTTTGGTTTCTGCTCATAGGCACTGATTAAGTAGTCTGCTAGGTAAGCGCTTGCCCCGTACCAGCAAGCAGCAACACCTGCCGCTCCATGCCAAAATCCCACACGTTCTAGATAAGCATTGGCTGTCCCAACTTGACAGGCTGTCACCTTACAAAACTGTAAAGTTGCTGTATCAGTGCCTTGCATCCCTATCGCCCGCCATCCCTCGTTATCAATCTCAATGCCAGTTTGCTGCATATCTACAATAAGTAATTGCGATTGACCGTTCTTATCACGATAGGTCATTAGCGCGCGATCAACAATGTTAGCGCCAGAACACCACTCTTTTGTACCGCTGATTTTACCCTGCTGATAATGAATAGGATCGGAATGACCCTCTGCTGCCCAAACAGCCCACAACCCTTGATCAGCTTTAGCATAGCCCACCTCATGTAAAATACTTAGCGCATCCAAGTGCGACTCAAACCATTTTGCAATCGTTAAATCAACACCTGCTACATAAGCCAAAATTTGCCAACGGATCAATGTACTTGATATTCCACCATTTACATTGGTAGCACCACTTGCCGGATGCGGGACTTTCTCGCTATAGGTGATTAAGGCTTTTAGAATGTCATGACGTAATGCATCAGTTAAGCCAAGCGTCCTAATGGTTTGATTATCAGTACGTATGATATTGTCTATACTGGCTTTAATCTCTGACAATAAAGGATTTGTTGCATCTAACGGTAGCATAAGGGTCTCCTAATCGTTCTTATGAGTCAGACATTTGGACTGTGGCAGGTTTCAAAATATCTGTTTGTCGCCTTTTAACATCATACAGATCATCTAAAAAACTCTGCTGCCAAGCTTGCAAGTTATCTTTTTGCAGTCCTTGCAGTAGCGATTGATAGCGTGACTGCCGCTCACCTAATGGCATTGTCAAAGCAATCCCTAAACCGTCTGTCATACTTTTTGGTTGATGTGGGTCGATAATGACTGCGGCTTGCATTTGCGCCGCTGCCCCAGCGTAACGTGAGAGCAATAGCACGCCAGGATTATCAGGATTTTGAGCGGCAATATACTCTTTGGCAACCAGATTCATACCATCTTTAAGCGAATTGACCCAGCCGATATCACTCTGCCAAAACATCGTCATTAGTGTCTCGTGGCTTATTACGCTTTCGTCATAGTTGATAGCTTGCCAAGTATCTGTAGAAGCATCTTTTGTATATTTACTAGGCAAAAACTGCTGATTAATATCATTAACAGCAGTTTTAACATCATGATGAAGTTGTTGATAAGCAGGCACATCTAAGCGACTAGGACAGGCGATTTGTAATAATTTCAGTTGATTCTGATAAGACGGATTTTGATGTAAAAAATTGTGATATGCCGAAAAACGCCTTAACAAACCTTTTGAGTAATCAATTCTATCTACTGCAATAATCTGCTGGGCGTTAGACTTTATGCTTTTTTTGTTCTGATGGGCTTTGACGTATTGTACTGAGCAATGCGAAGACAAGTGACTGACCTGTTGTTGGATTCTCTCCACATTCACACCGATTGGATAAGCCTTAACCACTAAAGAATGCTGGGATTTTAAATCTAAATTGAGCAGTAACTGCACATCAGATGATTTATATAGACTAGCAGCATGTTTGTCGTGTAAAACATTTATTGGTGAGAGCTCTGAAGAACATACTGCTAAAATCTTATCTGTTAAATAATATCTGCAAACCGCAAGACAGTTGGCTCTACCTTGATGAGTTTGTGTACCAATTACGTCATAATGAGCAAGCTGCCTAATGAGCTCATCGCTTTTATCAAGCGATTGCCAAAATGGCAATGAGACAAATGGGATGTGTAAAAAAAATCCGATACGATTGTGAATACCCAACTGCCTACAATGATATGCCACACTTAAAAAGTGATAATCATGAACCCAAATCACATCATCAGGCTTAATAATCTTCTTTAATTGCTTAGCAAAAAGACGGTTTACCTCTTGATAGCCTGCGTAATCCTCTGGTGTTTCATGAATTAAATCAGGTCGCTCGTGCAATAATGGCCACAATACATTATTGGCAAATCCACAGTAAAACTGCTGATATTGCTTAGTCGTAAAAGCAGTGGTCATATAAGTAATAGAGGTCTTACCCTGTGATATATCTATGCCTGATAAGACGGCTTGTTTGGTAATACTAAATTCATTAGAGAAATCATCATCAAATCTATTAACGATTTCACCATTCCAGCCCATCCAAACGACTGATTTTTCCATCAATACGTCTTGCAGTGCTATCGCCAGTCCGCCTGCCATTGGATTTTTATCAGGCATTTTAACCCGATTAGACAAGACGATTAAGCGGCTCATATCACGTGCCTCACTGTTTCTTTTGCTAGCATTGAATGCTCTTGGCAAAAGCCTAAAAAGCTATTCAGTAACATGGTGACCTCATGAGTATTACGTACATAGTAATTGGCATGCGTAGCCTCACTACCAACCTTAATCCCCATTCCTTTTAATGGCTGTGGTTGACTGACTATTATTTGATTTTCACCTTGTACAGCGATAAACCCTGCTTCATCCGTAATATCATCACCGATAAAAATAGGTAAAATACTATTACTACTCTGCATTCTTTTTAATAAAGTCAGAATTGCGCTACCTTTATCCACTCCTTTTGGCACTACCTCCCAAACACATTTACCGGATTTCAATGTCCAGTTAGCATGAGTTTTTAAGGCTTTTACCATGATGGTATAAGCCGCATCAGCCAAAACAGGGTTCTTTCGGAAATGGAGGGCGACAGAATAGGGTTTATCTTCTACGGTGAAGTCATCAAAGGGAATGCAAGATTGGATAATAGACTTTCTTATTACAGCAAGTTCCATGATGTCAACAGATACAACATGTGTCTCATTATGATCACTGATATCATCAAACGCTATTTCTAGTCCATGCGTTGCGGCAATCGGTAATGTTAAAGGAGACAGCATTTGCCTTGCTTCAGCCAAACTGCGTCCTGTTACGACAGCAAGTTTTACACCATGGCTTTGTATTTTTTGTAGAAGAATCAAGGTTGATGTTGGGATAACGCTGTCTTTTGGATTCAGTGTGAAATCAGCTAACGTACCATCTATATCTAGAAACAAATAATAATTTTGCTGAGGGCATAAATAGTCAGCAAAGTTTTTTGGTAGAATATAGATAGGTCGCCTATTTATGCTGGGATTTCTTCCTGAAGTCACGTTTATTCCCTTTTAATATGAGAACATTTTTCGCTCTAACACCACCTAAGTTTGAAATAATTTAGCTGCTAAAAGTTACTGGCGTTTTAAATATGGATTTATAGGAAGGCCACTATTAAGCAACTAAATCTAATAAGAAGTGTGCCATAGCTCCAGTAAAAATCTAGTGACCAGAGTGTGCTGTTTGACGTGAGTTCTGTAACTCATTAAACACGGTTGCCATTTATAGCAGGTCGCTATACATTGTATGTAATTCAATGGCGCTTAGCTTTTCGCGTAGTGCGCTCATTTGTAACTTTCAGCTTTTGTAATAGGCTACTTTCTCTTTATCCTCTAAGCTGTTTTGATAAGTAAAATCTTCCAATAGCATTAAACAATTTGTAATTAACTTGAGATTATTTAATGATAGATCCTCATACTTACCCAAAGCATGCAACTTGATTTTTGAGCGTAATTCGAATAATCCCAAACTACAGCCCCATATTTTTTAATCAGTTCGTCCCTTGATTCTACGCTACTCTTATCATTTTCTTTCATCGCAACCCTCAAACTATATGCTCCTGTGCTTATAACTACCCATTTTTTATAAATGACTAAACATCAAGCCAATGCTGTTGTCTGGCATAAAAAAGCTGTTTGGGCGTATCGATATCATAGCTAAGTTGATGGTTTATGACCGTACTTAACTGATTGGGCGGTAAGGCTCTAATCAAATAGCGCAAACCTTTATCCCCTATCAGTGCTGGTTGCCACTGTTTGAGACGCTCAACATTAATGACTATCGGAAGACCGGTGATATTATTTTTACTTGTATCAGTAGAATACGCTTTATCTACACATTGATAACGACTAGCGACCACTGTGCTTTTGAACGCTAATAATTTTTTCAAATGCTCACTATCTAATAATACTTGATCTACCCCCATGATTAACACTCGATTAATCAACGAGACTTTCAAGTTAGTCAGAGCTTCAATACCAAGAGACAAGCTATGCGCCATACCCGTTTTAGGTATTAAATTAATCACGGTATAGATTATTGGATTTTGACGGACCAACCCATTAATCGCATTGGTGATTGCTGGTTGATCTTGAGGAATGATAACAATAACGGCAAGAGGCTTTGTGGCTAATGCTATTTTAGTCATATAACAGATGAGAGGTTCGCAATGCTTGCTGAGCAGTTGCTTAGATTGACCAAGACGCTCGCTCAGACCACTTGCCAAGATAATAACAGCGTGGTCTTTTTCATCATTTTCTGTACTGCTGGGCAATGGATTTTTGGTTGGTAAAATAGAATGATTAGTATCAACATCGCTAGTCATGGGCGTAATCATTTTTATAATTATTGAAGACTGATTGCTCTGAGGTTTGAATAGTATATTGGCTATTTGGCAGTAATGCTTGCGGCGCGTGTCCATGAATCACCGCGCTCATTTGTGCCATGATACTGAGTGCCAATGCTTCAGGTCCATCCCCACCCAACTTATAACCAATAGGATAATGCAGTTTACGAATACCATCCGCTAAAATATGTGGGTTAGCACTTGTCTCACTAATTTCTTTGATTAAACGCTCAGTACGATAGCGAGGTCCCAGTTGTCCAAGATAACGATATTGAGCAGAATGCTCTAGTAGTACGGCTAGTCGGGCGCGGTCTTGGGCCAGACTATGAGACATCACAGCAACGGCGGCGCCAGCACTGAGATTGAGCAATGTTTCACTATCATCCAAAGCCACGCACAGTACTGAGTCTGCTTGGCTAAAGCGCAGACGTGTTGCATATTGGGGTCGACTGTCTATGACGGTGACATACCAATCTTGTAGCTTTGCCATTGTCACCAGCGGTAGAACATCGTTACCTGCCCCGCAAATCACTAATCGTGTCTGTGGGTAAATCTGCTGCAATAACCACTCACTCTCATGTTGCCGATCACCTGTGGCTTGTAGCTCTAGGTCGCTCGTTAACTTAATGTATTCAGCATTTTTTTTATGAAACTTATGCTTTGATAGTTTTTGAATGGCATTTAACAACATATCATCTATAAACGTATTCGAATCGCTTATCATGTTGCGGTTCAAATATAAATCGGTCAGACTTCCTGTCTTTAAATACGTATCTAAATAAATGCGGCTACCAAATTGCATCCCCATTCCTTTAATCTTTGCACTATCCAACCTAATAAGCGTAGCAATGGTTGCTGGCTGTTGAGTATGACGAACCTGACGGATGAGATCAAGTAATGATATCGCTGTCGATAAACGCTCAAATAAGACATGTATTCGTCCATTACAACCCAAGCCAAAATTGAGCTCGCCGTATAAAAAATCGTCTTCAGACATATCTGCATCTTTAATGCTAGCACTATCATCGTCTACAATAGACAAATCAGAGTCACCATTTTTATGATATCCAATATCATCACCTGTCTGGTAAACTTGTATATTCGCACCGTTTCGAGTCAGCCAAAAGGCACGTTTGATAATATGCGGCTCAAGGCAGCCGCCGCTAATCATCCCAACCGAACGTCCATCGGCGCAGATAAGCATCATCGCACCCGGCTGACGGTACGCCGAGCCTTCTGTACGAACCACGGTGGCTAATACAGCATCGATGTTTTGTTGTGTTGCTTGCTCAGCAAGGTCAAGGATATCAGCAGCTTGATTCATAACGTTCCTTATAGACTTATCAATAAGCTTAGAGAATAAGCTAAAAAAACCCGCTGTTTAATCGGATTTTTTTAAGCAAAACAGTATTTGATAAGAATCAATCTGGCAGTTGGTCAATAAGCTTATCTAGAGTAATGGGGAAGTCTCGAACCCGGATACCGACCGCATTATAGATAGCATTTGCAATCGCTGCTGCAGCGCCTGAAATTGCTGTTTCGCCAATCCCTTTGATATGCATTGGGTTGGTATAACGATCATCTTCTTCTAGCAAAATAACATCCAGTTGCGGTACGTCAGCATTAACAGGAATATGGTATTCAGAGAGGTCATGATTACACAAGCGCCCGTCATGTTTATCATGGATAACCTCTTCCATCAAAGCTGAACCTATACCAAAAACCATACCACCATAACACTGTGAAGTAGCGGTTTTTTGATTGAGGATACGCCCTGAGGCAAATACGCCCGTCATACGCTTGACTCGAATCTCACCCGTCACTCGGTGCACAGCGACTTCTGCAAAATTGGCACCGAATGAAGATTGGCGATGGGTTTTTTCATTTTTACCCGGTTTAATCTTGCCTTTAGCACTTAACTTTTGGTCGTCATATTGCGCGATAATATCGGCTAGTGAATAACTATTATGGCCACTAAAATCATATCTACTTTGTTTAGCCTCCTGCTTCTCCGGCAAGCGTTCCAATACAGATTCAGGGAGAGGCACGCTCGTTTTTTCTGCTAACTTCTCTACAAGTTCAGTGGCGACATCCTTACCAGATTCAATGATAGTCTCTGTTACTGTAACTTCATGCTCTCCTATTTCGCTGATCTGACCGTCATTTAGCTGGATAGTGTCGGAGTATAGTCCAACTTTGTCTGCCAGCATTTCACGCAATTGCTGACACGCCAGATAAATACTGCTACCTGAGCTTGCCGCACCCATGCTACCGCCTGAACCAACGGCTGGCGGCATACTAGTATCGCCAAGTTTCATCTCAATATGGTCAACCGGTAGACCAAGTAGATCAGCAGCAATTTGGGTAAATACGGTATAAGAGCCCGTACCAATATCGGTCATATCTGTTTCAATAATGGCTTTAATCCCAAGCATTTTTGAGTCATCGATTTGTAGGGTTGCTCTTGCTTCAGAAAGCTTTAACTGATTACCACGGGCAGCGGCAGCCATACCGATACCCAACCACCAGTCTCCTTCTAAGCACTTGGCGGGCATCTTATTGCGTTTCTCCCAACCAAACTGCTCAGCCCCTTTTTCCATACAGGCGATCAGCTGCCGAGTTGAAAAAGGTATTTCTTTACTAGGATCCTGATGAGGCTCATTACGGCGGCGTAGCTCTATAGGATCCATATCTAATTGAATGGCCAACTCGTCCATTGCACATTCAACAGCAATTAACCCCACCGCTTCCCCAGGGGCGCGCATTGAACCTGATAATACTTTATTGACATCAACCATCTGATAGTCGACCTGACGATTTTCACCACGGTATAGATAGTGAGTAGACAGCGCTGCAGGCTCAAAGAAGCTCTCACCGGGTAAGTTACTAGTGATGGTATTATGGATAAAAGTATTAATAATACCGTTTTTATTACAGCCGATGCCAATCCGTTGACGCGTATCTGAGCGCCTTATGGTGGTTTCCATGACTTGCGGGCGAGTCATCACAATCAATACCGGACGCTTAAGCTCTTTTGCAGAAATGGCCGCGGCAATCGATTCAGGTGCAATACCAAGTTTACTGCCAAAACCGCCACCAACGTAATGAGCAATCAGTTGCACATTATCTGGATCCAAATTTAAGGCATCCGCCACTTGTTGTTTGCAAGAGGACAACATCTGATTGGCCGTATACAAGACTAACTTTTCATCCTCCCAATAAGCCAATGTAGCATGTGGCTCCATGGGCGAACTACTCTGGCTTGGCGTATGATAAATCTGATCAAACGAAACCTCAGACTCTTTAAGTCCTTGCTCTGGGTAGCCCTGCTTATAATTCTTGTCCGAGCCTTTTTTTTCATCAACCGAATGCGCATTTCCCAATGCTGAGCTGAAATCTATCACAGCATTTGCTGTTTCATCTTCATAAGTCACCTTGAGGGCTTTTGCGCCTTCAGTAGCCGCTTCAAAGGTTTCAGCGATTACGGCAGCTATGGGCTGACCATGGTAAAAAATCTCAACGACGCCTTGAGTGGGTGCTTTTTTCTCCCCGCCTTGCTGAGCGTTACGCAAAAAATGCTCGGGATCAGTAACCACTTTAATAATACCTGGAATCGCCTCCACTGCATGGCTATCGATGTGCTTCACCTTGCCTTTAGCAATGGTCGCACCAACTAAGACGCCGTAAACCTGTCCTTCAATATAAAATTCTGCGCTATAAGTCGCTTGTCCACTGACTTTCAAGGAACCGTCTACACGGTTGATAGGTTTACCAACCAATTGACTGGCAGTTTTATCAAAAAGAGTATCAACTGGGTTATCCATGGTCAGTTTTTTTGTGGGTTCTGATGGCAGTACTGCGTCCAATAGTGACATGATTATGCTCCCTTACCCGTTAGTGCGCGCTCAATAACTTGCTTTAACAAGCGACGCGTCAGCGGTATCTTAAAGTCGTTCTGACCATTACCCTTGGCATCTTTTAATAGTAAATCTGCCGCTTGCGAAATAATGTCGACATTACCGTCTGTACCTATGAGTAATGCTTCAACCGCTTCATTACGCCAAGGTTTAGTGCCGATACCACCAAATGCCAAACGTACCGTTTCTAATTTTTTTTGATTATTAATATTGATTACTGCCGCGCATGACACTAAAGCAAAGGCGTAAGAGGCGCGATCACGAACTTTGTCATAAGTGTGCATGCCTTTCACTGGAGCTGGGAGAACAATATGAGTAATCAGCTCCCCTGTCTCTAAGACAGTTTCGATATTTGGCGTGTCTTTTGGCAAGCAATAGAAGTCTTTAATCGGAATCTGGCGCGAGGTGCCGTCTGCTTTGAGCGTCTCAATAGTGGCATCGAGTAAGCGCATCGCTACCGCCATATCTGATGGGTGCTGAGCAATACAATCATCACTTGTTCCTAAGACAGCAAGCGGACGATTTTCACCTTTAATAGCGGGACAACCAGAACCAGGATTGCGTTTATTACAAGGACTATCGGGCTGATAAAAGTAGTAACAACGGGTGCGTTGTAATAGGTTGCCGCCTGTAGTGGCTCTGTTGCGCAATTGACCTGTCGCTCCGGCTAAAATTGCTCGAGAGAGTACAGGATAGTTTGCAATCACAGTGGGATACGCCGCTAAATCACTGTTCGTCACCAGCGTGCCGATGCGTAATCCACCATCAGCGGTAGTCTCTATTTGTTGCAGCTCCAAGCGCGTAATATCAACCAATTTTTGAGGAGTCTCAATCTCAATCTTCATTAAATCTAGTAAATTGGTGCCACCGGCAATAAAAGATGCATCCTCAGGCGTGGCAAACATCACGGCTTGTTGCGGTTCAAGGGCACGGATATATTCAAAGCGTTTCATGAACGTTCTCCCTTAGCACTGGCAGCATTGGGAACATTAGCAGTTTGCTTTACCATTGAATGACCGCCAATTTGTGCCTCGCTAGGCGGCGGCGACCAAATACCACTAATAGCTACATCAGCTGGGCTATTATTAGGCGCATCGTCGGTCACTGAAGAAGAGTTTGATACTTGCTTTTCAAGTACCTGTGAGATGGCTCTGATAATATTAGGATAGGCTGAACAGCGACAGATATTGCCACTCATGCGCTCAGCAATTTCTTGTACTAGCAGTCCATTAGGATTTTGCAGATCAGTAGTCACATGACTTGGCCACTGTTGTTTGATTTCCTCTATCAATGCCGTTGCAGAACAAATTTGTCCCGGCGTGCAATAGCCACATTGAAAGGCATCATGGTCTTTAAAAGCCTGTTGCAATTCTGATAGCGATTCAGGTAGTCCGATACCTTCAATGGTGGTAATCTCATCACCATCGTGCATGACCGCTAATGTCAAACAAGAATTGATTCGTCGCCCATTAATAATCATAGTACAAGCGCCGCATTGCCCATGATCACAGCCTTTTTTTGGTCCTGTGATATGTAGATGGTGACGACATACATCCAGCAATGTCGTTCGCGGGTCAAGATTATCAAAATCATAATCCTGCTGATTAATCGTTAACATTAAATTAGACATGCTGGCTTCTCGCTGGCAAAGGATAATAAAATATTAGATTAGGTCTTGTAACTAGTCTATAGATTAAATGTTAACTGTTAACTACATTCAGTTATTGCTGTTGTGTTTTTCGGGACCATGAGATTTTGGTAATTTGAACTACGAACCCATAATGGGCGCAGTTCGATTAATTTCCGACTGCGCTACTTGTTCAGGTGATCCTTGCGCTACAATTTTTCCACCTTCATCACCAGCGCCCTGACTGATATCAATAATCCACTCGCTACTTATGGCAACCTGCATATCGTGCTCAACCATAATAACCGTACTGCCAGTGTCAACAAGAACATTACAATCACCTAGTTAGCTTTATCAGTACCAGTCAAAATACAAGAATGTCGTATCTCTAAAGAAGATTGGAGCAGTTAGTAACAGTCGTAACCTTTCGTCAAGTTTCATAAAGCTACGCAACGTCATAATCCTTTATCATTTCCTTTGTCGACAGAGTAAGGCTTCATCAAGACATTTTGTTTGATGGTAAGTCTTGCTTCTTAATCAATAATTCATGTTTGAATACGAATTTGGAAGGAAATGATAATGAAAAACACAATGATAAGCGCTATTGTAGCTGCTACCGTTTGTTTTGCTATGATTGGTCAAGCAAGTGCTGCACCCGCGCCGCATGTTGCAAAACATCATGTTACCCATACAAAGCAACATAAAGCTCCTCAGACAGTAATGGTTAAAAAAGTTGCACATAAGAAGGTTGCACATAAGAGAGTTGTGGCTCAACACCATAAACCTGCACCTAAAGTCGTATATGTTCAGAACCGTCGTTAATTAGCATACATTTAATGGTATTATTTGATGAAAAAATAGCTCCTAGTTAGGAGCTATTTTTTATTGTGTTATAGGTTGTAATTTCATCTATGGTCGTTTGAGCAGCAACGCGTGCTTGCTCTATAACCTATATACCTCCTGCCCCTTTACTTGATGCCTCACTGTTTTCGACCAATATTGCTGCAGCGCTTTTTTTCAGAGTTGCCCACTGCCCATCATCAACATAAATACCTTCTTTCCATGCCCTTTGATGGGTTGCATACAACTCATCTGTTGATACTTTACGATCAAAGTACTGAATATCCTGTTCAATATCAAAGTTGGTTGTTGATAGCTCAATGACCATGTCATTGGTATTATAATTTGCCTGCGCTTCATTAAAAAAATATAGATCAGGATAAACAAATCTTTTATCTAAAGTAAATATCGTATGCTTGGGTGCGCTACCATTGTCCCACTTCGCCAAACAAGCAATGCCTTTTGCCGCCAGTTTTGCAAGCTCACTATAAGCCAGCCAGCGGTTATGACAATTTTGCAAATACACTTTAAAATGATTTCGACTGCCCATCTTTTCAATCACATAATCCATCACTGCCGGTAAATGACAGACCAGACTGCTCCCATGCAAGTCTAATCTGACTTCACCCTCGCCTTGATAGATGATATCAATCGCAACATCACGTTCAGACAAAATAAAAGGACTGGCATTATTGAAATGCAAAATACCATTTAGACCAGCCATCTGTAGCTCAGCTACCATGGAAGCAATAAGGTCAGCTTCGCCTACTTCACGTTGCATGCCCAAAAAAGCTTTATTCACCATGGTCACTATTTCGTTATGCGATACGATCATGGGTTAGCCCTCTTTTCGGTACAGATAAATTTGGTAACAAAGGAAATAGCCACTCATTGCTGTGTACTTCAGCAAACAAAGGCGCACCTTGGAATAGCGTAACACGCACCCAGCGATCTGATCTTGGATCGAACTTAGTCGCGCCAAACATAGACAATTTACAGCGTAACAAATGCATTGGTAATGCCGTTTTTTGCAGCACATTAATCTGAATATCGCCCATCTTTTTATGCCCCATTGTCCAGACGCGTCGAGCAATAGAACGATACTTTGGTTGCTTTAAGATAAATTCTGATAACAATTGCTGTGGATCCGCTTGTTGTAATGCCAGATATAAAGTGTTCGCCTGCCTACCAATATCTAACAGGAATTCCTTATCATCGCCACGCTCTTGTCCACGCACACCCATTCTTGGCTCTTCTTTATCTTCTGAGCGATACCAGAACCAATAGACATTATCTTCTGCCTCAAAATCAATACTTATCGCCCATTGATAACGCGCTTCTAATACGTCAATCAAATCTTGTACGACTTTGCCACCGGGCAGCGACATGGTTTCATCAGCATTGGCTTGCCCTGCAAACGCATCAACAAGCTCAGGATACAGCTCCATCAGACAAGAGGTAATGACCTCTTGGCTCTCAAAACTAAGGTACGCCTGACGCTGTAAAAAATCAGCCCACGTAACACATCCTTCAATCTCGCTCATAAAGTTATTTTGTAGCTTATTCAGCTCATCAACGACGGTACTATTCAGTAGAATTTGCGGCTCATTGATAGTGACCACTTCAGAGAAATGCTGGATAGCGCGCTTCATTAAATGTGAAAGCTGCTGGATTTTACTATTGGTATTGTTATTGTTATTGTTATTGTTATTGTTATTGTTATTGTTATTGTTGTTGTTGTTATTGTCATCTTCAATATCACAGACCAACACTGCTTGTAGCGCGCCTTCACGCGCACTCAGCCATTGATCAACGACACAAGGATGGTTAATAAGATAAGGTGCCATTCCAAGACCAGTCGCATTACCTATGCCCAGATACTGCTTAATCTCCGGATGCAAGCTGACTGCTTTAGCACCACCCTTTTTCTGAGCCAAATAATCGACCCAGTCAAGGCTAAACTCTCGAATGAGATACACGGCACACATCTGGGCGCGAAAAGATTGATTAAAATCCTCGCTGTGATCTAGTGGTTTAAAGTCATAAATACCAAATTTGCCATTGCCATAAACTGCCGTGGTACGCAGTATATAACCTACTTGCGCAAGTACGTCCAAATCAGGCTGCTGACCTTCAGCAAGTGAGCTGACAATATGATCAAAGACCCGTACGCTTTTGTTGGCACGTGCCAGCACCATCACCATGTTAGAGTTACGACCCGCTTCTTGTAATGGCACATTGGCTTTTAGGTTTGCCAGCAGCTCGTCCCCTATTTCCCCGTAAACCAGGGCAAATGTAACATCCCATTTTTGCGCAATGACGCGATCATTACGTTCTTCATCAGCAATCTGATTGCAAAACACCACCAGATGATAAACGTGCTCAGGGGTTTGCAAACGATAGATGACCTGTCCATAGCCGTCGTTATCTAAATCCCACAGATGCTTGCTTAATGTCCAATGCTCTTTGTCGATTTTGCGCAATAACGTACGGACGAAGCTAATACGCGTTTGGTGCATAGCGCCGAGTCGTTCAGAATGCATCACCACCTCGGGTGTACGGAAGCTGACTGCATCTAGCTTATCGTTGTTTGGCAAAGTATGTTCCATATAACTATCACCTTCAATAATGTGTTGAACCAACCACCTTTTAATACTGTAGATTTGCGGTTTTTATGAGCAAATAAACTATCAGCGATAACAAAGCGCTACCTAATCAACTTCTTTACCAATACTTTTTTCGACAAGTTGCTCTTCGATAAGCTGATGGGCAGTCTCCACCCTATTAGGGCGATAAAGATCTTGATCTCTTGCCATCTGCTTGGCAATTTTTGGTCCATTCCACAATGATGGCAGCAAAACAAAGGAGACAGGCACCGCCGTAATAACAATAAAGGATTGTAACGCCGTCACCCCGCCTGCACCAAGTGAGATAAGAACAATCGCCGTGACCCCCATCATGATGCCCCAAAAGGTACGAATGATAGCATTTGGCTCTCTCTCACCACTGATAACGACACTGATGGTATAGGTCATCGAATCACCAGTAGTAACAATGAAAACCATGGTTAGAATGATAAACAATAAGGAGGTTATCAAAGGAAATGGCAGCTGCTGAGTAATGGCAAGCAGTGCACCTGGAAGATTAAAGCCTTCAAATGCTGTACTCACACTACCAGGATTGGCAATCTCAAACGCAAGACCTGAACCGCCGATGACTGTGAACCAAAAGCAGGTAACCAATGGCGCCAAAATGCACACGGTCGTAATCAATTCACGAATCGTGCGACCGCGTGAGATACGAGCGATAAATATCGCCATCATCGGGCTATAACCCAAAAACCAACCCCAAAAGAAAACCGTCCAACCACCAAGCCAAGCTTCATCACCGCGATAGGTTGCCATCGGGATAAAGTTTTGCACCATGGTACCAACACCTTGAATATACCCATTAACAATAAATTTGGTAGGACCAAACATCAAAATAAAGACCATCAGACCAAAGGCCAATATGACATTAAAGCGACTGAGCAGCTGCATACCTCGAGCAAGACCACTAATGGCTGAGAGCGTATAAAGTGCAATAGCAAAGATGATAATGATAAGTTGGGTAGTAAAGGTATCAGGAATACCAAACAGCGTATTCAACGCATAGCTGGTTTGTAATCCCAAAAATCCAATAGGACCGATCGTACCGGCAGCAACCGCGACAATACAGCAAGCGTCGATAATTGCACCCGTTTGACCTGTCAGCACGCGTTCACCAAACATAGGATATAAAAGTGTACGCGGTTTAAGCGGTAAGCCTTTATCATAATGTAGATGCATCACTACAATAGCAGTCAAGCTACCGACAATTGACCAAGCTAGAAATCCCCAATGCATAAAGGATTGAGATAGCGCATTGAAAGCGCGTTGTTGGATATCAGCGGTTTCAGCATAAACAGGCGGTGCGCTAACGAAATGAGCGATAGGTTCAGCGGCTGCCCAAAAGACGCCGCCGCCAGCGAGCAGCGTACAGAATAAAATCGCCATCCATTTAAAACCGTCCATCTCAGGCTTCGCTAGATTACCTAAAATGACGCGTCCTGTGCGACCTGCGCCGACTGCTAGTGCAATCACAAAGGTCGCTAACAATAATATTTGCCAAAAAGGACCAAAGACCGTTGCCGACCAAGAAAATCCGATATTGATTAATTTTGCCAAGCGCTCTTCAGCAAAGATGGCCATAAGAACAAACACAATGATAAAGCCGCCACTGTACCAAAATGCTGGGTTTTTTAGCCCTAAAGTATCTGATGGAGTCTCTACATGCATTAAATTATCCGCTATCTTATCGGTTTTGTGAGAGCGTCCTTGCTCATGTTGCTTACTGTTAAATCCTTTTAAATCAGCCATGATGTAATTCCATATGATAATGTTGCGTCATTTAAATTGGCGTTTTATCTAAACCGTCTTACCCATCTATACTTTAATGCTTGTGACTTTCATGCTCGTGAATTTGAGTTTAGCCAGCATTTTAGAAAGCTACATCTGTGCCTAGCATTTATACTAAAGGCTTAATGCCACTCTCAAGAAAATTAAACCAGTTTTGTCCGATGATTTTTCCAGCATCAGCATCATTAAAACCATGTTTGAGCAGACCGTTATAAATATTTTCCATTCCGTCCTTGCCTGCAAACCATGGCAAAGTATCCGGCCAACCTGAATTGTTAGCATTACCTTCGCCATAATCCATTGCCTTTGACCAGCGTCCATTGCGCATCCATTCAAGTACCGCTTGTGGTTGGTTCAGGCACAAATCACTACCAATTGCTAAATGCTCAACCCCATATTTATCAGCACAATCAGCAACCATGCTACAAAAATCATTGAGCGTACAATCACTACCATTCGGCAAATGAAACGGATATAAGCTAAAACCCAACAGCCCGCCCGCTTTGGTTAACGCACTAATAACGGTATCAGATTTATTACGCAGCGCATCGTGTGCAGCCGTTGGATTGGCATGACTGATACATATCGGGCGCGTAGAATGCTCAATCGCTTCAAGCGTTGAACGCTCTGCGCTATGCGACATATCGATAATCATCCCAACTCGATTCATCTCTGCTATCGCCTGCTGACCAAAGCGCGTAATGCCACTGTCATTCTTCTCATAACAACCGGTTGCTAGTAGGCTTTGGTTGTTATACGTCAGCTGCATGATCAGTAGTCCTAAGCGGCGCATCACGCTGATAAGCCCAATTTCATCATCAATCGGTGAACAATTTTGCGCGCCAAAAAGGATACCGACTTTACCTTGCTGCTTTGCCATCTCAATATCAGTAACTGAATACACTGGTAAGATAAGATCTGAGTTTTGCTCAAAGCGTGCATGCCATTCTGCAAAGCGTGTCATTGTCTGCCGCGAATCCTCGTGATAAACCAAGGTAGCATGTACCGCATTGATACCGCTGGCTTGCAGCATTTTGAAATAGTTACGGTCCCAATGGCTATACTGTAAGCCGTCAATGACGATATGGTCTTGATACATGGTTAATTCCTTTTATACTTTTACGAATGCATTGTGGCAGGAGAATCTTTACCAGCCACACATCACTATTAGCACCTGTCATTAACTGACTATTAATAAGCCTTTTGATAAGCCGTTTTAACAATAGTATAAAACTCTTTAGCATACTGACCTTGTTCACGCGGGCCAAAGCTAGACTCTTTACGACCACCAAACGGTACATGATAGTCCGTACCAGCAGTGGCTAGATTGACCATGACGCAACCTGCTTGGACTTGCTCTTTAAACATCGCGCTATTACGCAAGCTTTGGGTAATGATACCGCCAGTTAGACCAAAGCGGGTATCGTTGGTCATCGCAATCGCCTCTTCCAAATTTTTGACGCGCATGACACAAGCGAGCGGCGCGAATACTTCTTCTTGATTGATATCCCAGCTGTTATCAGTCTCAGTAAACAAGGTAGGCGACATATAATAGCCATCATGCGGCATATCTAAACGCTCGCCACCAAAGGCTAAATTGGCACCGGCTTGCTTGGCCTTTTCAATCCAGTGTAGGTTGGATGCAAGTTGCTTATCATCAACCACAGGACCCATAAAGATACCGTCATCAAGCGCATGACCAACTTTTAGGGTTTTCATTTTTGCAATGACACCATCGACGAAAGCATCATGAATGCCATCCATGACGATCAAGCGTGAAGATGCCGTACATTTTTGTCCTGAACCGCCAAACGCACCAGCAACCGCTGCATCAATAGCGACTTGTAAATCAGCATCATCGGCGATAACTAAAGCATTCTTACTACCCATCTCCAGCTGGCAGCGCACAAAGTTAGGCGCGGTTGCCGCAGCCACTTTACGACCGGTTGGCACAGAACCTGTGAAGCTAACTGCATCGATATCTTTTGAATTAATGAGTGCATCACCAACTGATGAGCCTCCCCCCAATACCAAGTTAAACGTACCTTCAGGCAACCCTTGACGATGAATGATTTCAGCTAAAGCTACCGCACTGGCTGGTGTTAAATTGGCAGGCTTCCAAATGACGCTATTGCCGAATGCTAAGGCTGGGGCGATTTTCCATACAGCGGTTGCGGTTGGGAAGTTCCAAGGAGAGATAATGGCGACGACACCGACTGCCTCACGCGTTACTTCCACTTTAACCCCTGGACGTACTGAATCCGCAGTATCGCCCATTTGACGCAACACCTCAGCGGCATAATAATGGAAGAACTGACCGGCACGATAAATCTCGCCGCGACCCTCAAGAAATGGCTTGCCTTCTTCACGTGACAATAAAGTACCTAATTCATCGCAACGGGCAATCATCTCATCGCCAATCGCCTGCAGAATAGATTGCTTCTTCTCTAACGGCGTTGCCTCCCACTTTGGTTGGGCTTGACGGGCAGCAGCAATAGCATCCTTGACTTGATCGCTACTGGCTTGGGCGAACTCGCCGATAGTTTCGGTGATATCAGATGGGTTAATATTAGCAATGGTATCGCTACCCGCTTGCCACTCACCATTGATATAAAGGGATTGCTGCGGGTCTTGCTGTGATACTTTTTGTGTGTTTTGAGCTGACATAGTGGCGTCCTCAGTTTATTAAAATTCAAATGATTGAAAGAGTCGTATAAATATAGTGGAAAAACTATGGTACGGTCGCATAAACGACTAGCTCAACCAACATCTCTTCTCGTGCCAATCCAGATATGACCAAAGCCGCGCGATTTGGATAGGGTGCTGTAAAATATTCAGCATAGACTTGATTGACCGTTTTTAGATATTCACGATCAGTGACATAAATGAGTACCTGTAAGACTGAGTCCATGCCTACATTGGCACATTCTAAAGTATGCTTTAAATTATCAAGGGTTTGGCGGGTTTGGGCTTCGATACCACCTGCGACCACATCACCGTTTTCATCAATAGGAATTTGCGCGGTGTATAATGTGCCATTACTCGTGACTGCCCATTCAAGAGGTGCTTTTGAGGCATAAAGTGAAGTCTGAACCGCTTGTTTGGTTGAGGGAGTCGTCATATCGTCATATCCTTTGAATGAATGGTTTGGCAATTTCTGTGTTATTGGTTATCCTACGCAATAAATAATGACAAATCTAACTAATTAAATATTAAATATGATAGATTTAATCTATCGCTATAATAGATAGTATCTGATCAACGGCAGCAAGCACAAAGGCACTAACGATTATGAAACTACAACAGTTACGACATTTTTTGTTTGTGGTAGAAGAAGGGGGTTTTCGTGTGGCAGCTAACCGCGCTAATAGAACACAGGCCGCATTATCCGCCTCTATAAAAGAGCTGGAAAAAACACTGGATCAGCGTTTATTTGAAAGTGGCAATAAAGCAACACTGACGCCGTTTGGGGAAAGTTGCTTGCCAAAGATTCAGCAGTTCATTAGTGTTTACCAAGCGTTTGAAGAGGGCTTAAGAGCGACCGCAGCAGGCGATAAAGGGAAGATAAGAATTGCTAGCGTACCATCACTGGTGACTAAGCTACTACCTAGCGTATTGGTCGCCTATTCAAAGAAATATCCTGATATTGAAATTGTTTTGATAGATGATAACGCGGTTGGCGTTGCAAACCGGCTGCTCACGGGCGAGGTGGATTTGGCATTAGGTAATTGTACGAGTATCAATCAAACAGATATTGATTTTACCGCACTTATATCAGACCCTATCGGCGTGGTTTGTCTTAAAAGTAATACGCTGAATCATGAATCACGTCACTCTCAAGGGCTAAAATGGCAACAACTCATGGCAGAGCCTTTTATTTATAATGGTACCTGTCGACTACTTGAGAACACACCTGCAGAAGTGCTCAACCGCAAAGCTCGCTATACGGTAGAAAATATCACCTCACTGTTCTCATTGTTAAGAAACGATCTTGGCATTACTACCTTACCGAAACTCGCCTTTCCTTCTAATGAACCCGAGCTGGTTTGGATAAACTTACTTGACCCTTCTTTAAACAGACAAATCGGCATCTTTAAACTGGCTGACAAATCTATTTCCCCGCCCGCTCAAGCTTTTTATGAGCTATGTGTGACCTATGTTCAAGAGCACTATCTATTGTGATGCATCCAATAATAAAGCTACTGATTGCGGGATTGTTGTCTTAATTAGTGAGTAGTGACAGACTGAATGAGTCATCACAGACGAAGATTTATCATGAAAGTGACTTCTAAAGATAGAGTGAACTCATTGATACCAGCGATACGTTATAGCGCTAGTTGTAACTGCCCGAAGTGTGGCTGCAGCGCGGCATCTATTTGTGATAAATGTGATAGGTGGTCGAAATGCTGTGAGTGTGGTGAAAAGTAAATATCGCCATCACTTTTAAACCTTATAGTGCATAGCCATGTACAATATCGATGACACATAAAAAACAGCCTATAGAATCGATTCTGTAAGCTAATAAAATCAATACATATAAGATATTGTCGTATTATGATATTTGGTTGATCTATCTTGAACGATATAGGGTGTTGTCAGCAGTTCGAGTCTGCTTATGCCTACCAAATATTTAGAAAGCCCCAGTCTAACGACTGAGGCTTTTTTTATCGGTAAAATATGGAATGTACCGGAAAATCCTAGATTGATATCAATCAAAGCTCAGAATCTAACCCTTCCGTTCTGTAAAGCACTTTAACCACATGCCAGCCAAATTTGGTTTTCACTAAGTGTGGGGTGAGGAGTTCGCCGCTGAAGCAAATTTTATCAAACGGCGGTACCATATCGCCTTGCTTAAACTCACCTAAGCTGCCGCCTTTTTTAGCTGATGGGCAGGTTGAGTATTTCTTAGCCAACACATCAAACATGTTGCCTTTTTTAAGCTTGGCAAGGATATCTTCAGCTTGTTCTTTGTCTTTTACTAAAATGTGTAATGCGCTAGCTGTACGAGCCATAAGGTAAACCCTTCATAAAATATCGATTGTCGGGGCATTATATCATTACTTACCTTAGTTGCTAACCTTACTGGTCTGCGCTACTTCATCAAAAGTCATTATCTGCCTTTTAAGTGTCAGTACAATGCATCTAACAGACGCCCATAAACAGTTTAATCTGAGCTAAAAGCAATTGGCAGCTTATGTGCCCAGTGCTTATACAATCGATTTATCATTTGCTGCTAGCCATTGTAACTTAGTCAGCGGAAGACAATAAACTGGAGCTTGTGTAAGAATTTTAGTATTTATATTGCAGTATTTATATTGCTTAGTACCATAAAAAATTGCTTGGCTACCTAGAGTAACCAAGCAATTTTACATTTTATTATTGTTGTATTATTTTTTATAGTTATTGGCTTTTAATGACAAACGCTATTTAAACAACCGTAACATGCAAGCGCACATCAACATTGCCACGAGTGGCATTAGAGTATGGGCAAACTTGATGAGCGGTCTCGATTAGAGTTTGTGCTTGGGCTTCATCAATACCAGATACTTCGACAGACAGCTCTATATCTAAGTTATAGCTATTATCCGCTTTCATACCAATACCAACTTGAGCAGATGTTTTCGAAGCGGTTACCGGTAGTTTCATTTGTTGTGCAGTCATATTTAGCGCACTATCAAAACACGCAGCGTAACCCATCGCAAACAGCTGCTCTGGATTCACCCCCTCTTTATCTTTTTCTTGAAAGGATACCAAGTCAAAACCGAGCGAACCATCGTCAAGACCTGTATGTCCAGAACGACCACCAGTTGCTGTAGCACGAGTTTTATAAAATATTTTCATTATGCGTTCCTTATTTAGATTTATTGAATATGATTAAAATCAGACTTGATGCGTCGTGATGGGATTATTATAGATGCGCAACCAACAATCCGTTAGAACAGTCCTACGAAACTCTTGCCTAATTATCCAAAAATTTATATTATCAAGCAAACCTAAAAATAAGAAAAACATCATGCAGACAAAAACCATTGAACAATTACTTAGACTATTACCCAAAAATAAAACGATCGAATCTACTATTCCAAACTTATTTTTCTATTGCGCTGACAGGCCAAGTAAAACCGTCAGCTACATTCAAGAGCCTAGCATATGTATCGTCCTGCAAGGCGAGCGCGAGATTTACTTAGGAAAAGATTGCCAAAAATTTGACAATAGCAGCCTGATGTTTTGCCCTGTCGATATTCCTTTAAGTATGCACATTAAGCATGCTTCGTCAGACCATCCTGTCATCGTTTTATCAATGAAATTAAATCTTGTGATGATTCAAGAAGTACTCGCTAGAATACCGCCTCAACAACAAGTAAAAGAAGGTAATTTGGGAATAAAATGGCAATTAGATGACGCTATAATGCAAGCGTTTGAGCGATTGGTAAACTTACTTGATTGTCCAAATGATACTGATTTTTTATCTTCTTTAATACAGCAAGAAATTTATTATCGCATGCTCTCGGCACAACAAGGGAATAAGTTGCGACAACTGGTCATCAATGGCAGTCATACTCACCGTATTTCACAAGCAACCGATTGGCTAAAAACGCATTTAGACGAACCTGTGGTGATTGGAGACTTGGCGAGCCGATGTGGTATGAGTATCTCAGGTTTTCACCAACACTTTAAAGAGATTACACAGTTGAGTCCGCTACAGTATCAAAAAAAATTACGATTAATGGAAGCGAGGCGTCTGATCATATCCAATGACTCTCAAATATCACAGATTGCCATGCAAGTAGGCTATGAAAGCCCCAGCCAATTTAGCCGAGAATATAAACGATTATTTGGAAACAGTCCAAATAGCGATTTGAGTTAAGGGGTTGAAAAACTGGTGAAGTTATTACTACAAATGAGTATTTTTTGAAATGGTAATCTTCCAGGTTACTGCCTACGAATTTGACAGCAAATGTCAGTTCAATTCCTCACTATGAACCTGAACCTGAACCTGAACCTGAACCTTCGATTGCAGCACCCGTATGTTCTGTCTTTATTATTTTAAAACCCGCTAACTACACTAAGACCTGTATGTCGACTTCTTTGATATGACTTTTGAAGATAAACCCTAAACTTTACACTGCTTAAACTTTAGCGCTCTCTACCCAAGCAAACTCTTCCAAAATGCGCATCCATTGATCGTCTAGTCCCGCTTTTAGCAATAACGGCTCACCGGTGACCGGATGGCTGAGCGCTAAACTCTGAGCATGTAGCAGCATGCGAGTACAATCATAGTGATTACGAAAAAATCGTGTGTGACGTATATCGCCGTGGCTGGTATCACCCACGATATGATGGAATAAATGTCTCATATGCCGACGCAGTTGATGCTTACGTCCGGTCTCGGGGGTTAAGCGCATTAGACTATAGCGGCTCGTGTCATGCTTTTTTGACACCGCAAATGGCAACTCAATTTGTGCCAAACTTTGCCAATGGGTCACTGCCTCTTGAGCCGGTTTATCCAAATTAGCGAACTTATCGGCAATAGCATCGGGCTGAAAGCTCAACGCATAATCAACGGTGCCTTGTTCTGACATATAGCCGCGCACCACAGCTAAATATTGCTTGGTCATTTTGTGTTCAGTAAAAGCCTCAGTAAGGCTGCGCGCCACGGCTGAGCTCTTGGCAAATAACAACACGCCTGACGTAGGCTTGTCTAACCTATGCACCGGAAATACATGGCAACCTACCGCATCACGGGTGAGCTGCATGGCAAAGCGTGTCTCGCCTTTATCCAGCCAACTGCGATGCACCAACAGCCCAGCCTCTTTATTAATCGCCACCAGAAATTCATCTTCATAGATTATTTCTACTTGATTGGCGATTTGATTGGCGGTGTCGCTTTCGATATTCATGTTTTCAGTGCCTATATTTTAGATATCATAATTATATATCTTTTTTAGCAAACGCTACCAATTCACGTATAAAAGGTATTCCAATAATTTTGCCCATATTTCTGACCTATCCTATAACTTTCAATCTCACACGCTTTTAACCGCCTCGGCATTGCCGTTAACTTAATCCGCTAACTTCTTTAATATGCGAAGTCACCCATGCTACACTTTAGAAGATAGCTTACCAGCCTTTATCGTCTCATTATTGTGCTGATTCGCTTTTATCAAAGATACTAAGTCTTTGATAAAATTGAATATTAGTCCTATTCACTGCTCATTACTAAACATTATATTAAGCAGTATTTTTCTTTATACAAAATTACAGATTTACTGCTTCACTATTTTTTAATTAATTTAAGGAGAAGGTCAAGGATGATAATAGATAATGACATATTACGTGAACGCATTAGTTTATTAGGTTCCTTCCTAGGGGATGCAATTTCTCGCCAGACGGGCGAACAAACGCTGCATACGATTGAAACGCTGCGCAAAGGTTTTATTCAACAGCGCCGTGAGCCTCATGAAGCTCATAAGCAGAAGCTCATCGATTTTATTGCCTCTTTGGACAATCAATCCTTAAAAAATGTCATCCGCAGCTTCTCTATCTATTTTTTCTTAGCCAATCTAAGTGAAGAGAATTATCTACGTGAAGAGCGCCATGCATTACGTATGCAATCAGAGCAGAGCTGGGAAGGATCGTTTCGCCGTACTTTACTAGAGTGTCGTGAGCGCAATATTGAGCCAGCACAGATGCAAGAGCTCATTGAGCAACTAAAATTCATGCCTGTATTTACCGCGCATCCTACTGAAGCGCGTCGACGTACAACGATGAACTTATTACAAGGTTTATTTACGCATAGCGATGCCTTAAATAACGTTGCACAAAACAGTTTTGCCTACGAGCAAGCCAGAGAAAAAACGGCGCAATCGATTGATCTGCTATGGTCGTCTGATGAAGTGCGGACGCGTAAGCCTTTAGTCTATGACGAAATAAATAATGGCCTGCATTATTTCAATGCCAGTTTATTCAACGCCATTCCTAAGGTTTACCGTAATATTAAAAACGCTATTATTGATATTTATCCTGAGCTAACAGACTACCCTCTACCTGCTTTCATAAGCTTTGGCTCTTGGATTGGTGGCGATAGAGATGGCAATCCCTTTGTCACTCATGACACCACAGAAATGGCCGTATTGATGCATGCAGATACCGTGCTGCGTCACTATCAAGTGTTGCTTAAGAAACTACGTCGTCAGCTTATTCATAGTGATACGATTGTTACTATCGAACCTGAAGTATATGCAAAAATTGAAAGTTATAGTGAGCTCGACAGACGAGTCTTTGATTACAATCTTGATGATTACGGCAATGAACCTTATCGCAGATTCCTCTCCTTAATCCTAAATAAAGTCAAAGCCACCAACCTTTTAATCCAAAGCAAAGGGAATGATACTGAGGCTAAAAAAGATGCCTACGCCAATCCACAAGAACTATTAGAAGACTTACGCATCATCCGTCAAAGTGTGAATACTCATGACACAGCACATGGCGAAGGCTTATTACTCGATATAATACGTTTGGTCAAAACCTGTGGCTTCCATTTGGCAGCGCTCGATATTCGCCAAGAGTCGTCTTATCATAGCGAAGTGATAGCTGATATTTTTGCCAATGCTTCTAACTTGCCTGACTACCAAAGCCTCAATGAAACCGAGCGCCAAGAGTGGTTGACGCGCTTGCTTAAGAAACCAGGCACACCGCTTATTTATACCGATAATTTAACGGATAAAACCCGTGAACAATTGGCCTTGATGCACTCAGTAGCGACTTTACGCAAACTGGTTGGGCAAGATACTTTTGGCAGTTATGTTATCTCAATGACCAATAACGCCAGTCAATTATTAGAAGTATTGCTACTCATGCGCTTTGCAGGCTTATGTAGAGTGGATGACGAAGCGCGACTGTCTGCCGACTTGCCAGTAGCCCCCTTATTTGAGACGATAGAAGATCTTAAAAACATCGATAAAATTCTACCTGAAGTTTTAGACAATCCATTATATCGAGGGTTGCTACGACACTCAGATAATACCCAAGAAATCATGCTGGGCTATTCGGACTCTTCAAAAGACGGAGGCATCATTACTTCTGCATGGCAGCTTTATAGCGCGCAGCAGACCATTAACCGTATCGCAGAAGAATATGGCATCAAAACCCGCCTATTTCATGGTCGTGGTGGCTCAGTAAGTCGTGGTGGCGGCTCAACGCATAAAGCTATTGCCGCGCAACCTGCAGGTACACTGCATGGGCAAATCAAAGTGACCGAACAAGGCGAAGTCCTTTATGCCAAATATGCCAACACCGATACCGCTGTATTTGAGCTAACCATGGGCATCACTGGCACGCTTAAAGCTTGCTCCTCAAGATTCGTGGTGCAACCGCCTGAACTGCCACATTATGAAGCGCTCTTTGCGCGTTTAGCAGATGCAGGTGAGCAGCGTTATCGCAAGCTAACTGATCATACCGAAGGGTTTTATCAGTTCTACTCCCAAGCGACGCCAGTAGCAGAAATCTCCTTATTAAATATTGGCTCACGCCCAGCACATCGTAATAAAGGTCTACCAAGTAAGACGACTTTGCGCGCAATTCCTTGGGTATTTGGTTGGTCATTAGCGCGCTTTACACTGCCCGCTTGGTATGGTGTCGGCAGTGCGTTGCATAGCGTCATCGATGATGAAGCACTGATGAAAGAAATGATTGACTGCTGGCCATTTTTTAACGTGTTTATTAGCAATATTGAAATGGCGTTTACCAAGTCTGATATGAGTATTGCTCATGCTTATAGCCAATTATGTAACGATGAGATATTACGTGAACAGATTATGACAGCGGTGACGGATGAGCACGAGCTGACCTATTCAGGTTTAAACTCTTTGCTTAACCAAGAGTCGTTATTAGAGCATCAGCAGAATCTTGCCGCTTCTCTTGAATGGCGGAATGCGTATTTAGATCCAACCAACTATATCCAAATTGAGCTATTAAAGCGTGCCAGACAAAAAGACGCTACAAGCGATACCAATCTTGGTGACCTCGACGTTGAAGATCCATTAATCCGTAGTATTAATGCTTTGGCAGCGGGTCTACGCAATACAGGGTAATTGATAAAACAGAAAAATATAGGCAAAAAAGACAGTACTTTTAGTATTTCCTAAAGGTACTGTCTTTTAATCTGTTTATCTCAAACGGTCACTTAATTATCGATATAGGTTTAATAAACGCCTAAATAATATTAATCTCATAGCTGAACTTCTCTGCCAGCCCATAGGATTCTCTATATTCGATAGGATCGCCTTCTAGATTCTTCGCAATGCGTCAACCTATCTGATGGTATTCAATTTACTACCATTGTTATTGGTTTCTTTAGTGTGAGTGAAATTCTAATCTTGCTCGAAAAAACCACGACTGGACACAAGGTTATTGAACAAGGTAAACGCAGTCTCTTAAACTTTAAAGAGTTTACTTTTGCTTTTGGAGCCATGCTACGCAGTGGTCTCATGGGCTTTGTCGTTGGTATCTTACCAGGTGCAGGCGCAACGATTGCCAGTGCCATGACTTATGCTAGTGAACGCAAAATTGCTGGTGATACTGGTACTTTTGGTGATGGTGATCTTCGCGGTGTTGCTTCGCCAGAAGCGGCAAATAATGCCTCAGCTTGTGGCTCATTTGTGCCAATGTTGACGCTAGGTGTGCCGGGTTCTGGTACGACAGCAGTCATGATGGGCGCATTGACGTTATATAACATCACACCGGGTCCGCAGTTATTTACTGAGCAGCCAGATATCGTATGGGGTCTGATTGCCTCATTATTTATCTGTAACGTGATTTTGCTAATCATGAACATCCCTTTGGTGGGTTTGTTCGCCAAACTGCTTGATGTGCCGAACTATATCTTGATACCAGCCATTGCTGCGGTCAGTTTCGTTGGCGTATATTCTATCCATAGCACGACCTTTGACTTGGTATTTATGGTGGCACTTGGTGTCTTCGGATATTTCTTACGTAAACTAAACTTCCCCTTATCAGCGCTTATTTTGGGCTATGTATTGGGTGAGCTCATGGAGTCTAACTTAAGACGTGCCCTGTCTATCTCTCAAGGCGAGCTTAGTATCTTATGGAGCAGCCCTATCACAGTAGTTCTATGGTTGTTGGCTATTTTGATGGTATTCATGCCAGTCATACGTAGTATCTACCGTAGAAAATTTAAGCCTGCTATTTAAATTTTAGTTACTCTGTTCTCGAAATACTTCTCCGGTGGTGGTTATACTCTATGTATGACCACCATTTTTTTAGGTCGTATTACTGAAATACCCCAAAATTTTCCGAAGTAGGTTTTATACCAATATAAAAGTAAATAGCAGTAGCTCGCCAAGACTGAGTCATTCGCATTGATAGCTTATAATTGTAAGAAGTCCGTATGACTCAAATTGTTATTATGGTCGGATATTATTCAAAAGTATCTGTAGCTTGCCTTATCTCAAAGAGGATGAATGATGCAAAATAAATCTATACCAAGCCTGCCGAGTATGAATCGGCAACCTTTAGGGTTTTTCCCAACGCCGTTGATTGAGCTGACCAGATTAAGCAAAGCACTCAATGGTCCTAAAATTTATATGAAACGCGATGACAATACGGGACTGGCATTAGGCGGTAATAAAACCAGAAAGCTTGAATTTATCATTGGAGACGCCCTTGCTAAAGGTGCGGATACAATCGTGACAGCAGGTGCCGCGCAGTCAAACCATTGTCGCCAGACCGCAGCTGCCGCAGCCAGTTTGGGACTTGAATGTCATCTGGTTTTGGGCGGACACGAGCCAGAACAGTTGCAGGGCAATCTATTGTTAGATAAGATTTTTGGCTGCCATATCCACTGGGCTGGCAGCAACCGTAAAGGGGAAGACATTCCTGAGATTGTAGAGCAGCTCAAAAAACAAGGTAAGAAACCCTATATTGTCCCTTATGGCGGCTCAAGCGAGCTTGGTGCTTTTGCCTTTGTTGAAGCCTTTAAAGAGCTTGAATTACAACGTCAAGAGAGGGATATCTCATTCACGCATATCTTCTTTGCCTCCAGCTCCGGTGGCACACAAGCGGGCTTGATGCTGGGTAATAAAATCTTTGATTCACCCTATCAGATAGTAGGTATCAATATTGATAAAGGTGAAACCGATAAAGTGCCGTTTGATCAGTATATTATCTCCCTCGCCAATAGCACGGCTGCATTGATTGGGGCAGATTACACCTTTTCAGAGTCAGATTTAGTGCTTAATTCTGATTATGTGGGAGACGGTTATGGAGTGATTGGTGCACTAGAAAATGAAGCCATTGCTATGACCGCGCAAATGGAAGGGATATTATTAGATCCTGTTTATACAGGGCGTGCGATGGGCGGATTACTTGATATGATTCGTACCGGTAAAATCAAAAAAACGGACAGTGTGTTGTTTTGGCATACTGGCGGCGCGCCCGCTTTATTTGCTTATGCTAGTGATTTAGCGATATCTCAAAGCGATAGTTAATCTGTCTAGCACTATCAAAAAGATCGGCTAATTAAGGCTAGCCGACCTTTTTAACAAGCTTTCCATCACTATAAAATCTAAACTTTAATTTTTAGATAACACTACATTCTATTCGCTAAAGAATAGCTATCACCAATCATAAAACTTGTCAAAAACAACGGGCATATTTCACTCATCCTCACTGCAAGAAAGATATAACCTATCTAACGCCCCAATTATCCAATTTCCGCTATACATCAGCGACTTAGAGCTGGATATTAAAAATATATCGAGCTCTATGATTGCCTTATATATGAGTTTTAAGCAATATTTGAGTGTACAGTTGCACACATATTGTGTTACAATGTATATACAAATATCTGCATATAGTTTCATTTTATATAGAAACTGTATATATATTGTTATTATCAGGTAATTGCGCTGTGCCGATAGGTTCCAAATTACTGAGATATCTGATCTTAGTACGGTGAATTTTAGTCTTCAGCTAAGTCCCAAATTTTATATTATTGAAATTGCTAAAAAAACCTAATCCTTTGGAGATTTACCATGTTATTTAAAAAATCGGTTATGACCGCGGCCGTATTTGCCGTTGGTAGTTTTGCTGTTATGTCTGCGAATGCTGCTGATTCAGGATCTTTTACTGTCGCAATGACAGTTGCAAAAAGCTGCGTCGTAACAGCAGGCGACAACATTGCCCTAACCGCTAAGACTGACGCGACTGCTCCAATTGGAAGCAGTATTGTCAAGGTAGCCTGTTCTCTAGATACCCCTTACAGTGTTTCAATGACACCAACAACTGGCTCCACCAATACGGGTGAAAGTAAGGGCACCTTAAAAGGAACTTCTGGTAATCTAGCTACATTAGATTATCAGCTGGCTACCGATGCAGCTGGTGCTACTCCTTGGGCTGCTGGAGCTACAGGTAACGCAACAACAGGTGGTACAGGTACAGGTACAACGGAAGCGAAAAACAAATCCTTTACAGTATATGCAAAAGTGACAGGCGACAAGAACCTCGTTCTACCGGACGTTTATAGCGACACTGTTACGATCGGTGTAAACTACTAATCGCCATGTTAAGTCTCTGGTTACGCCGTATTGCTAGACCTGTGCTGATCTCTAGCTTGCTACTGTCCTCTAGTTTGGCAGTGGCAGCCGGCCTACAGGTATCACCTATCTCGCTAAGCTTACAAGCTCGCGAGACGGCGAGTGGTCTGACACTCAGTAATACCAGTAATACTGTGGTGCAGGCGCAGGTGCGGGTGCAGCAGTGGACGCAGGATGATTCAGGTGACACGCTTGCCCCGTCGCGCGGACTGCTTGCCAGTCCGCCGATGATTGAGCTACAGCCGGGTGAGCGGCAGCTGGTACGTATCATCCGCGCCAAAGCGCCGCCGCAAGGCGCAGGCGCAGTTGAGGACGCGTACCGACTGTTGGTCAATGAGGTGCCGATTAAGCTGCCTGAAAACACCAGCGGGCTACAGTTTGCGATGAGCTACTCGCTACCGGTCTTTGTTCAGCCGGTTGGCGTGACTAAGACCCGTCCGCAGTTGCAGTGGAGTACCCATCTGCAACCAGATGGCAAGGTGGTCAAACTGCGTGTGAGCAATCGCGGCAATGGGCATGCGCAATTGGCTGGGCTAAGCTTTACTGATGCGGCAGGTACGAGTACGGATATTTATCCCGGTTTGCTTGGTTATGTGTTACCCGGTGCGACTATGAACTGGACACTGAAAATACCACCCTCCGTGCTAACTTCAGGGGGTAAATTCAAGGTTATGCTAAATGGTACACAGACGACACCTGACGTCACACTGGACACAAACACTCGCTAAAGTCGTTTTTTTGCAAGGTGTGACAAGCTCAATTGGTCACACCGCAGTACTGAGTGAAGATATGCCTACGAGCAGCGTTGATACCAGCGCTGCTTTTTTGCGTGTTGCAAAAGCTATAGAGCCTACAATTCAGGCTCAAACGGATACCGTGGCTCAGGCTAATATAGATGCGGATTTGGCTCAGCTTGATTTGGACCGTTATAGTGATGATGACGATGCAGGGCTAGATTTGTATCTGGACGTCACGCTGAATGGTGCCAGTAAGGGTCTAGTACACTTCGACTACCGTGATGAGCGCCTTTGGGCAACAGCAGCTATCTTGCAACAGCTGAGCTTTGTGTTGCCTCCATCGCTACAGGCAAGCCGTGACCCTATCGCCCTTGACAGCCTACCTGAGCTGAATATTGACTACGATGCACGCCAGCAAACACTCACCCTTATTGCTCCACTCGATATGCTCAAGCTAGATACGACTACCCATAGTACGCGTACCAATAAGCGCCCAAAACCGAGCGCCTCGCCCGGTCTGTTATTAAACTACAACCTGTATAGCAGTCAAACTCAGAATAGCACTAAAAGTCTGAGCGCATATACGGAGCTGCGCGCCTTTAATGCGCTTGGCGTGGTCAGCTCTACCGCCTTAACGACTGCAAATACGGCTGCTAATGACAGTCGTCACAGTCAGTGGAAGGGTCAAACCGTGCGCCTTGATACCAGCTGGAGTCAATCCTTCCCTGATAAGCTGCTAACGGTTCGGGCAGGCGATATTCTGACCGGCGCGTTATCATGGACGCGGTCGACACGTTTGGGCGGTCTACAAATCGGCACCAACTTTAATCTGCAGCCTTATCGCGCGACCACACCGTTGCCATCGTTTTTTGGCTCAGCAACCCTACCCTCAAAGGTAGAGCTGTTTGTTGATGGTCTTAAACACTATAGCGGTGAGGTGCCCGCAGGTCCCTTTGAGCTGGACACCGCGCCCAGCATCAGTGGTGCAGGAACGGCGCAGCTGGTAGTCACCGATGCCTTAGGTCAAAGCAAAACCCTAACTTTTTCGTTATATGATACCCATCGTTTGCTCCAACCCGGACTGTCTGATTGGTCAGTTGAGCTTGGCGCAGTGCGTGAAAATTATGGGACAGAATCTTTTGATTATGGGGATGCGCTTGCTGCCAGTGCTACTTGGCGCCATGGGGTGTCCAACCGTTTTACCGCTGAAACCCATGCCGAAGTGACGCACGGTCTCTCCAATGCAGGGGTCGGTGGGACTTGGCTATTGGGGCGCGCTGGTGGTATTTTGTTTGCCTCGCTAGCCGCAAGCCATAGTGAGGGACAAAGCGGCATGCAGTACAGCACCAATTACTCATGGAACAATCGCCGCTTTAACATTGGTTTTAATGCGCTGGGAACTTCTGGTGTATATCGCGATGTAGGCTCACAATATGGCAATGCCCCTGTACATCGAAATGAGCAAATATCTACGGGTTATAGCATACCTACGCTCGGTAATTTTGGGCTAAGTTACCATCAGGTTGCCCAAGCTGAAAAAGAGGACACACGATTTGCCCGTGTCTCTTGGTCCAAATCCTTTGGTAGACGAGTAAGTATGAACCTCAATTATAACCATGACTTTGACCAATCAGCAAAAAGTAGCCTGTCGATAGGCGCATCGCTATCACTAGATCGCAATATGTCAATGCGAAGTAGCTTGCAACACACCGCAGCGCAAGACATCATCACAGCAGATATCTCAAAATCAGCGCCAAGCGCGGGTGGCATTGATTGGCGCGCGCAAGTACGCCACAGCGCGGCTAGCCAATCAGACAACAGCTTAAATAGTAATGCTAAAGACAGTACAGGCGCGTTGGCTGAGCTAAGCTATCTTGGGCGCTACGGACGGGTTCAGGCTGGTATCAGTAGTAATGATGACAGCTATGCCACTTACGCCAGTGGCACAGGGTCTCTGGTGATGATGGGCGGCGGTATGTTTCCTGCGCGCCAAATTAATAGCGGATTTGCGGTGGTATCGACCAGCGGTATCGCTGGTGTGCCCGTCCTATTGCAAAACAATCCTATTGGCACGACCAACCGCCGCGGACTGCTGTTAGTGACACCTCTCAATGCCTATCAAGAGAATAAAATTGCTATCGACCCGATGCAGCTGCCAGCTGACTTACGCATTGATAAAGTCAGTCTGGACGCGACCCCAACCGACCGTGCAGGGGTGATGGTCGCTTTTGATATCACTCCCGTGCGCTCAGCAACCATTGTATTAATCGATAGCGATGAGCAACCGATTGCCCTTGGCAGTCAAGTCACCTTGATCTCCAACGAAGATACGCCAACCACTGTAGTGGGTTTTGATGGAGAGGTATATTTGGATACATTGGATGCCCACAATACACTGGAGGTCACTACCCCTGCTGATAGCATTTGTACCGTGCGCTTTAAGTACACCAAGCAAGGCGATGAGATTCCGCTCCTCGGTCCTTTTATCTGTAAAAAGGCACAGAAATGATAAAGCTATTTACTATACTTCACTACGGCTATCGCCTATTATCTTTACTCTTTATTCTCTGCGTTGCAGTTTGGTCGACGCCTAATAACGCTCAGACACCTCTCAACGTCACCTGCACAGCAAACGTGAATAGTGGCTCTATTAACCTCGGCTCTATCACGCCTGTTAATGCTGACACTGCCAACATTACTGCTCTCTTGAGCTACGAATGTGAGAATACAAGCGACACGGTCGCAAAAGTATCAGTTTGTCTTGCTGCAGGTAGCGGAAGTAATGAGAGCCAAATTGTTCCTGCACGGTATATGACTGGACCCAATAGCTCCAGATTAGCATTCAATATGACATTGTCAGATGGCGAAATTTGGGGCGATCGGAACTTCGGTAAAGAATATAAATCAAGCGTCCTTACTATCGCTGGAAACTCCAAGATTCAAGGTAGCGAAGTTATTAATACCTCTCTACTTTCAGGAAAAGGTAATGTCAACGCGCTACAAGGTGTTCATGCTAATAATTTTGATGGTATTCATACAACTCTGACGGTAGATATAGGAACAGACTTACAGGTGCCCGATTGTGCAACAGTAGATCAGGGTAGCACTCAATTCACTTTCACTGTCCAAGCAACGGTCCTTTCCAGCTGTCTTATCAATGCGACATCCGATATTAATTTAGGCATACATTCAGCAGGCGCAACTAATATTACTAGTAACAATAACATCGCTGTCACCTGCACCAATGCTACTTCCTATAAGATTGGCTTAACGCCTTCTAATGACAATACGACTGGTAAGGGCATTATGGCAGGAACCAATGGCAAGTCTACCTTACCTTATCAGCTGCAATCTGATGCAAGCGGTACAGAATGGGGCAATAACGGAAATACTTATGCCGCCCTCACCAATGGTGTAACAGGTACAGGAGATGGTGCGGCGAAAGCCCATACAGTGTACGTTACTGTACCGAACACTGATGTCACCCCTGATAGCTATTCTGATAGGGTGACTGTGACCGTGTATTATTAATAACCTTATAAAATAAAACAGCAAGACTGAAGATAAGTCTTTTCACAAAACTGATCTACCTTTACTTAGATCTAATACGTTCATCAGTAGATTCTCGACACTCAAATCTTAATAGATATGAAACTCTTGATGATTATTCACACTGAGGCATACATTTATCAATGCACAACAGGCGTACCCTCTGTACTAAAAGCAAAACCTTTATTGCTAAAATTACCAATCATGACTGCCTCAATGACAGGCGTAACGGTGTCGTCCACCCCTTCTACTTCAATGATAAAGTTGGCACCAGAACCCCCTTTATCCTCTTCTTTTTCGACAATATAATTTAGAGTTGCCATCGCTGGTAGCTCAATAGGAGCTCTTAAGTAGGACTTTACTAAGGCACCATCAGTATCATAATAATCAATTTTATTGATATACAATGATTTTTTTAACGTGGTATTACGCACGCTGAGTGTTGCAGAAAGCAATACTTTGCGATTGTCTCTATCAGTATAAATGTCTGAATATATGGGCACATAAAACGTTTGTTTGTAGCCAAACTGGCTGTGATCCGTTTCTTTTGACGTTTTTTCCAACTCTTGAATTGGGTCCTTATGCTTCTCTGAAAACATCACATTTGGATCTTGTATAGACCGATCACAGCCTGAAAACAATATCAGGGCAGTCAGACATAGCATAGATACTCGATATTTTCTCATGGCCTCTTTCCTTATTTAACGGGCTTTAACCCCAACACTACGTAAAAACTTATTAATATGTTCATTAGCACCATAAATGACCAGTACATCATTATCTTGTAGTACTTGTTCAGGTGCTGCCAAGCCTTGTATATTTGGTTTGGTTTGCATACGACCGAAGCTGTCTTCATAGTGTTCATAACGCATGGTGCTGAGCAATTTGATACTAAATCGGTGTTCAAGCTGTAGCTCGCCGATGGTTCTACCAATCAAATCAGTAGGAATGCTAATCTCGACAATACTAAAGTTGTCACTTAACTCGAACGAGTCTACAAAATAACGCAAGGACAGCCGTTTTGCCCAGCGCATTGCCGCCTCTTTCTCAGGATGAAAAATATCATCAACCCCAATCGCTTGTAGGACTTTTTCGTGTAGTGGATTGATACTACGACTGATCAAACGCCGCGCTTTTAGCGTTTTAAATAGCGCTGTCGCCATGACATTGGCACCTTGGTCTTCACCAATAGCTACCACGACAATATCGGTGTCTTTAATCGGTAGACCATTGACCGTATATTCATCGGTCGCATCCATACAGATGGTATGAGTAATCACTTCTTTATAGGTTTCAACCTTTTGCATACTGCTATCGATAGCAATGACCTCATGACCTTGACTGGTCAGCGCCATACCAAGCGAAGACCCAAAACTGCCCAAACCTGCGATAATGAATTTCATAATACTCCTTTTCACTCACCTCTAGACTATAGTGGTAGTGATGGGACGGGTTAATTAATAGTAATCTCTTCCGTTGGATAACGGTAGTTACGCTCATGTCTATTTTTGAGTAAGGCAATAAAAATCGTCAGCATACTGACACGCCCAACAAACATAATGAATGACACCACAAGCTTGCTAAAAGTAGACAGCTCCGTCGTCAGATTTAAGCTTAATCCCACCGTACTATAGGCTGAAAAACACTCAAATATCACTTTAATCAAATCAAGCTCAGGCTGATCATAACTGATCAAAGTCACGCCCAGCCCAATGACTAATAAGGACAACCACATAACTGAAAACGCACGGCGAATTGAGTTATCTGCAATTTCGCGTTTGAACACTTCGACTTTGGTCTGTCCACGTGCCAAACTCAACGTATTTAGGAAAGCAATGGCAAAGGTGCTGGTTTTAATACCGCCACCAGTAGAGTTTGGAGATGCCCCAATCCACATCAAAAAAATGGTCAGCATGATGGTTGGAAAAGCCAAGGCATTCATATCGATATTGTTAAAGCCTGCGGTTCGCGGTGTCGCAGCAGTAAAAAGCCCCGCTACCAGCTTGCCATACCAACTGCTGTGCTCAGCCAACACACCATGATATTCAAACATCATCACCCCAATCAGCCCTACTAACAGCAAAGCGCCAGAGGTGATTAAAGTGATCCGACTATTGATACTCAACAGCCACGGCTGGTAGGCATAGCGCTGTCCATCACGACACAGCGCTCTTTGCATACGGTGACGCAGATAACGGAGCAAGTTAACGACAATCAAAAAGCCCATACCGCCAAATAAAAAGGTAATACTGATAATCAGCTGTAAAGGATAATTAAAGCGCAGTGATTCATCGTATAACCCTGCACTAAAAGTAGAGAATCCAGCATTACAGAATGCCGAAACGGCATGAAATATAGAGAAGAATAAACGCTCAAATATGCTCATGCCTGCCAAATCATAAACACTTATATAAATCAGTATTGCTGCCAGTGCCTCAATACCAAAGGTGACATATAAAATAGACTTTAAGGTTGTCACCATATCGCCCATACGTGGCGAATATGTCATCTCACTGATACTAAGCTGGGTCTCGTAACTGATACCACCCTTAAAGAAGTAACTAAAATAAGTCACAAAAGTTAGGATGCCAAGACCACCAATTTGGATAAGACCTAGAATAATCACTTGCCCAAAGGTAGTGAAATGGGTAGCGGTATCGACGACGATGAGCCCCGTCACACAGACGGCACTGGTCGCGGTAAATAAGGCGTCTATAAAGGAGATGGGTTGATTTGTAGCATTTGGCATCATTAGCAATAATGATCCGACCAGTATCACTGATAAAAAACTTAAGATAAAAAATTGACCTGGGTTTAAAAAGGCTCGGTTAAGACTAAAATTATTATCTGATATTTCACGGATGAAAGTGACTAGCACGGCAATCTTGATGGCAATAAAACCATCAGCGGGCGTAGACAATCCCGATTGAAACAATTCAGTAAAATGTAGGACGAGCAAGATTAAAATGGCAATGCTGGTCAGCAAATCAAAGACAGCGACTTTATTGACCGTCAGGCGTATTTTTGGACGTATATAACGTCTTAGCGTAGTGACAAAACTGAGTAAAATGATACTCATATAAAACAGGTGAAACACTTGTTGTAACCATGCGGACAATGTAAAACCACTATCAATTAAGGCAACACCGACACCAATAAGGCTTATTACAACGATAAATTTATTTAATAACCGATACGGTATGCCCACATACATAGCTTAGGTCCAGAAAAGGAATAACCAGAATACTTATACTCCTTTTTTCTGTCATATACTAAGCGTGGTTTTAGATAATCGTAACCAGTTATGTGTTCTAACATTAGCCACTACAATATTCGTCATAGTTACTTATCTAGTGGTTACTTTAACAACATTGTCTCTACCGTTTTATCAGCAGAGCACCTATGTTAACGGGCACTATTTATTATAATGTATTAACAATAAAACCACTGATTGCAGTAGCGATTATTGCCAGACTGAATAAACGATCAAGGACGAGGATTTGTTATGAAAATGACTTCTAAAGATAGCGTACACTCATTGATACCGACCATCCACTATAGTACTGGCTGTACCTGCCCAAAGTGCGGCTGTAGCGCGGCATCAACTTGTGATAAATGTGATCGCTGTTCGAAATGCTGTGAGTGTGGTGAAAAGTAGTCATTCTTACCATAGCCTTTTGAGCTACTGACATCGAAAAGCAGCCTCTAGAGGCTGCTTTTTTATACTTCGAATTGCAAAATACTTAGTAAATAAAGGGTCTAAATTTCATTATAGTAAGGTTTAAGTATTAAAGTTTAGGTGTTAAATTTAACTTTTATTTGCTGCAATCCAGCTTTGCATCTGTTCAATCTCTGGCTGCTGGGCATCGATGATTTCTTGCGCCAGCTTACGCATCTCAGGATTTTTACCATATTTAAGCTGTGTTGCTGCCATATCGACTGCCCCAACATGATGAAGTAACATGCCACGAGCAAATGCCATGTCTGGTACTGGGTCAGCAATACCTTTCATCATGTCACCATGCATCGCATCCATACCCTTAGCATAAGCTTGCTGCATGGCTTTAGTATCCGCTGTTGGCATTTTGCTATCAGGATTGTTGGCAAGCCATGTTTTCATCTGCTCAATCTCAGACTGCTGGGCGTCGATGATTTCTTGTGCAAGCTTACGCATCTCTGCATCGGTGCCGTATTTTAGTTCAATCTCTGCCATGTCTACCGCGCCAACATGATGAGCAAACATGCCTTGAGCAAATGCTGCATCTGGATCGTTATAATCCATGCCAATCATCATTTCTTCATGCATCTTAGTCATTGAGTCAGTGTAATCTTTTAGCATAGCTGCCATTGGTGTGCCGTCAGCGACCATAGTGCCTGCACTCGTATCATGACCCGCATGCGGGTCTGCTGCAGTATTTTCTTGTACAGCCTTTTGCGATGCAGCATCTTCTGGGGCAGTCACGTCAACCTTATCATTGGCTGGTTGACAGGCGCTTAGTGCCAATAGGACACTAGTAGCGAGAGCAAAGGTGCTTAATTTATTATTCATGGTACCGCCTTGGCTAATAACGATTTAATTTAGGTATTACAAAGTAAAAAAGCGCTAGCTTATAGCTGTTGCTCGGTTGAGACAATATCAGCATAGACCTCAGTAGTACCATCTTTATTAAGCTGCATAATCTGATAAGGCGCAAATTTATTTTGATACTCCATACCTGGACTACCAACTGGCATACCAGGTACCGCAAGACCTAGGGCTTGTACTGGTGGGTTTTCTAAAAACTGCGCCACATATTTGGCTGGTACATGACCTTCAAAGACGTAACCGTCGGTTGTGACAGCAGTATGGCAAGAGCGCATCTCAGTTGGTACGCCGTAGCGCTCTTTAAATACTGCCAAATCCGTAACATCCTGCGCAGTGGCGCTCAGACCATTGTCTTCTGCATGACTTATCCAGTCTTTACAGCAGCCGCAATTGGCATCTTTGTAGACCGTTGCTGAGACGTTTTTTAATAAATCTGGATTGCTGGCTGGCGTTGTTATTGCCGATTCCGTTTGAGCGTTTGATTCAGCAACATTTGCGGTGACTGCTGCGCCATTGTCATTTTGTAAGGAGCTTGCATTGGACGCGCTACTGTCAGGTTGGCTACAGGCGAATAAGGCGGATGCAGCAACTAACCACACGGTACTTTGCAAGAGTTTATAAGAATGACGTTTGAAGGTAGGGCTAGAATCGGATGTAAAGGCGTTCATAATGCGATCTCATGTATTTTTTGCATTATACCAAATAACCCTTAGGCTCAATCAAGACAGTCAGGCGTTTAACACAGTGACTTTAACAAAACATGACATTCAGATAACAATGCTGGCAGGTTGGCATATCATTCACTTACTGACCCTTTCTCTGCTCTCATCATCTTTACACCACCATAAGTGACCAATATTACCCCCAGCGCGATTAATGAAGCGCCTAGGATTAGCCCTTCTGGTGGGCTTTCATTTTGTAAAAAAATAGCAATTGGCACACCGACTACCGCCCCTACTGCCCCTAATAAGCTCAGCAGCACAGGACCACCCGTTTTTTGCAGTAAAAACAACAGTAAAAACTGCGCAGCGAATACAAATGCTTGTAGCACAATTACACCAAGCGGTAAAAGCGCTGTCATCGGAACCGCTAAAGAGTAATGAGGAATGATACTGACCAGAGCTAGCAATCCTGATGCAGCAATCAGCATACCAGGCGCAAGCGCACTAGCAGAGAGATTGGCTGGCCAATATAGCGTCCGATAAATATTACCAATGGCAAGCAAAACAGGACCACAAAGCGTCAAGACGATCCAAAACACACTGGCATCTGGCGCAGAAAACTTACGTGCTGCCAATACGCCCGCTCCCGCAAGTGCCGCGATCACGCCAAGTGCGCGAAGCTTAGTAAATGGCTCTATACGCAACACGATGGCGGCAAGATAAGTAAGCAGCGGCGGCAAGGAGATAATCAAGGCGACAAAACTTGCGCCAACGTGTGGAATCGCTGAGAAAAATATTAAATTGGAACCTGCAACACTGACCAATGCTGCAACAAAATAATAGCTGAGGATAGGTTTGTTTAAAGGCGGTAGCTCACGACGCCACAGTGCATAAACAAATAAAATAACCGCAGCACCTGTAATGGACCAAAACAGAAATGCCAGTGACGTCAGACCAATCTCGCCTGCATATTTTGCCAAATTGGTAGAAATACCGATTAAAGCGCCGCCAGCGAGCAGACAAAGCAGAGGAAGGAGCCATGTTTGCTTATGGCCTAAAGTCCCTTGTTGCGCTGACGACACCATAGCTTATCCTATTCATCCACCTTATTATGCCAACCACGATAGATTAGCATTCACGCCATTGCAACCACAAACGCGTATCCAGCTCCAACTGATGATAATCAGGCTCCATATGACAGCAAAGCTGATAGAACGCTTTGTTATGCTCCTGCTCCTTAAAGTGCGCCAATTCATGGACGACAATCATCCGCAAAAACTCAGGCGGCGCCTCTTTGAATAAGCTTGCGACCGTAATGCTATTATGCGCTTTAAGCTTGCTGCCTTGCACGCGAGACTGGTAAGTATGAATACCCAGCGCATGTTTGAGTACGGTGAGCTTACTGTTATAAGTCACTTGAGACAATGGATTGCTTTTGCGCATATACTGATTTTTTATGTCATTAATATAGTGATATAACGCCTTGTCGTTTTGGATTTGGTGTCTCTCGGGATAGTTTTTATCCAAATAATCGCCCAATTTGCCACTACTAATTAACATGGCAGCTTGATTTTGGATGTTCTCAGAATAATGAGCAATATATTTTAAGGTGGTCACTGCTTTTGTCCTTTATCTTGATGCGCGATATTTATCTATATCAATTATACGGTAAGGATATTTTTTTGCTTTAATATAGTCAATTCTAAATAAAACAGATACGTTATATTCCAACGCAGTACTGGTATAAATTTTTCTGGCATGCTGTGACTACGCTGACAGAGGCTGCGTAAAATTCATCTCAGTCTTACTGTATCGTTTTAATACTGAATTCACTATAGTTTGCTCAAATAGATAGTGGTTGTTCTATTATTGAGTCATCAACATGTTATTAAAGTAGATAAAATAATAGTGTTATGGTCGATATTTAGACAATTATGATTAGATTTATAATTAATCTCATAATAAGGTTGACAGCTCATGACTACTTGGCTAAAATGTGCCCCACATAACGCAAACAAGACAAGCAATTGGGCATATTAAAGCCTTTGTAAAACTTGATGTTATTACCAATTATTCTCCAATAGCTCAGTTGGTAGAGCAACGGACTGTTAATCCGTGTGTCCCTGGTTCGAGCCCAGGTTGGAGAGCCATATACGAAAAGACCTTCATCACTTATTTGATGGAGGTTTTTTTTGGCTTGTATTTATTAGTGCTTTATTAATATGGCTATTAATGCAGCTTCGGTGTTCTTTTGGGGACTTTTGTTGTATGGTAAGAGTACATATGACTAAGTCAGTTTTGCCTGAGTGCTTTATTCCTACTCACTAATAGTAATGGTTTATTATGATACCTGCACGTATAAAAAATAAGTTTTCTGATCATCCGCAAAAAATCATGCGCCCTATCAGTATTCGCCTCTCTGAAGAGATGATTGAGCTTTTAACGGCGACCGCATCAGAGCTTGGATTTAAGCGTATTCAAGGCTTGATTCGCCTATATATCCGTCAAGGTCTTGATCGTGACCATCAAGACTATACGCTTGCCCATGATGAAGTTTTTATTGAGACATTACGCAAAAAAGGCGTGAGCCAGCGTATTATTGATGAGGCGATTGTGGTGACTCACAATAACAATATCACCCATTCATTGTCTGATCTGCAAGAAAATAAATAGCAGTAGCATTTGAGTATTTAACCGCTTGAGTAGCTAATATTCGAAGCCTTAATAAAGACTAAGTTACCCTAACGGTGCTTGGTCTTTTTTTGCGATTGATAATACTGTACTCACCTTTATTTAGCGATAAATAAACATACACAACTGTGAGATACAATACATTAAGATAACAACTATCACGGCTCATATGGAGGTATCAGATAATGGGTTTATACAAACGTTTAAACAAAGTTGTGTTATTGACTGTGAGCTTGGGGCTGTTTCCTGCCCTGTACGGTTGCTCGCAGCCGCAAGTAGATCCTAGCCAGCAAACAATACCGACCAACTCTGATCAGTGGCAAAAGACACTGGGCGATACCTTTGAGCGTCTACCTGAAGCAGATAGAAAGCTTCTCAGCCGTTATATGCTACGTATGAAGCTTAGTAGCGCCTATGAATCAGGCGCGATGCCGCGTATTACTATTAAACAAGCTTTGATCCAGCAGCGCGAATATGAGCGCCTACATCCAAACAACCCAACGGGTAAGAAAAGTCCCATTGTAACCAGTCAAAAGCTCGAAACTGCCAATCACCTCAACTATCCTGTTGCCCTATTACCAGTCAAAACCAGCGATAGTGATAGCTTAAACCAAGTCAAGCTACAGTTTATGCTGTCAAATCATGGCAAAGTAGCTATCGAAAGTTTTCAAGGTACTCTCACGATGAAAGAGAAACGTTTGACCAAAAATAAACGCTTCAACGTGCCATTAACCCAGTTTGAGCCGCCTATCGCTCCAGAACAATCTGGCAAGATAATCATTGAGAGCAGTATTGAAGACATCAATGTTATGCGTGCTATTAAAAATAACACAGGAGTGAGCATTGAAATCACTGAAGGTAAAATGATATTAGCGGATGGGCAGGAAATCAAATTTGACGAGTTACTAGCCAAATAAAACAAAGGTTTTAAAATCTATAGCAATATAAAACAGCAACATAAAAAAATCCCCAATCAGCAATGATTGGGGATTTTCGAATTTGGCGGAGACGGAGAGATTCGAACTCTCGAAGGGCTATTAACCCTTGTCGGTTTTCAAGACCGGTGCATTCAACCGCTCTGCCACGTCTCCATTTGTGCATCATTATAGCGATCTGAAATGAGAATGCAAGCAGTTATGTCAAAAAAATTAAATTATTTTTTAAACGGCTTATAATCATGAGTCTAAAGCTTGTTTGAAGCAAGATGCAAGCACATATCAAGCATGCGATTGGCATAGCCCCATTCATTGTCGTACCAAGCAAAAACCTTGTATTGATTGCCGACTTGCATCAGTTGTTGCCCATCTATAATCAATGATTCAGTCTGATGGATAAAGTCACTTGAGACTAGCGGTTCGTCCGTATAGTCCATGATCGTCGCTAAATGCGCCTGACTCGCTGATTTTAAAACGTCACGTATTGCTTCAATACTGACATTTGGCGTCTCAAATACAAACGTCACATCAATAGCGGCGACATCAATAGTTGGCACTCTTATTGAATGACCATTTATCTTGCCCACCATATTTGGTAACACGCGTTCCGTAGCAGCGATACTGCTGGAAGTCGTCGGAATGATATTATAACCAGAGGCGCGCGCACGCCTTAGGTCACGGTGCGCTTGGTCAAGTACGGTTTGATCAGCCGTCACTGCATGAATCTCAGTCATCATCGCCGACTCAACGCCAAACGCCTTATCAAGGGTATCAATAAGCGGTACGAGCGCCTGAGTGGTACAAGAGACGCTAGAGATAATAGGCAGATCACGCGTCAAAGCATCGCTATTGACGCCCATCACGATACAAGCATCGACATGGTCAAAGGGTGCGGCACCGATAATCACTTGTTTGGCACCCGCCTCTATGTGCAAGCTTGCCTGCTCATATGAGCGATAGTGTCCGGTGCACTCAAGCACCACATCGACCTGCAACTCTTTCCATGGCAGTGTCTCTGGGTTTTCTCTTGATAATAAACGAATGCAGTAAGTAAGATTATTTTTGGTCAAGCACAGCTGAATATCATTTTTTGCTGTCGCACAGGGCTTTTGCTGATGATCAGTGAAGCCATCTTGTACGATATCCGCTGTCACGCCAAGCTGGCTCAAACGCCCATGTGTGCTATCGAACCTCAGTAAATGTAATAAGGTTTCGGCAGGGGCCAAATCATTAATCGCGACCACATGAATAGCACGTCCTAGCACCTCAAAGCGCTCTAATAACGCACGCAATACATTGCGACCAATACGACCAAAACCATTGATAGCCACTCTCAAAGGCTGAGTCTGGTCACTGGTCGTATGAAACCCTGCTGTAGCAGGATTAGACGTCAAACGGTAGGTAGCACTAGAAAAATCAGGCATAACAAGTTATCGCTGTAATAGAAATAAAAAATGAAGGCTAAAATTGAATGCCATCGGCTGATCAAAAAAGCGCCACGCAGAATATATAGTGAGTTTACTACAAAAGTGTTATAGCGCTATTGGTATGAATTTTACGCAGCCTCTGGGAACGCAGCACGCCAGTAAAATTTATACCAATAGCGCGTTCAAATTTTCATAACATTTTTATTTTCATCTGACTATAGTCGTTCGCGAATAAAAGAAATACAAATGTTATAAGGTACTACTGGGGTTAACTTTTCTTGCTTGCTGTGCCTACGCAGACAGAGGCTGCGAATAATTAACCCCAGTAGCTCTGCACCCTTTTAAAAGTGAATTAACTATATAGGCAGTCGCGAATAAAACAGTTGCAGACAAAAGAGTTATCTTTTAAAAAATGTACTTATGACTTAAGAATGACTACGGAGTAATAAATATCAATGCCAAACGAATGGTATTGTAATCAGCGCTTTGTTTTAAATGCTCAAATATCGGACGCAGCTTAATACTACCATCATCATTAAAATCATTTGGGTTATTAGCAACTTTAATCGCCACATAGGCATTGCCCACTGCCGTCATAACCTCATCTTCTGGACGCAAATGATCACAAGCGAGGCTAGGGTCTTGAGATTTCAGCTCAGCAATATGGCGCATAATGGTAGACTGTGACAGCTGACGTGCTTGCGATATTTCCGCGATAGATAAACTTTCTTCAAGAAGTATTCGTGTGGCGAGTAAGGTACTGTCTGACTTATCAGACACTTGATTGCCAAGTTTCTGTTTTTTTCCTATTTGCGCTTGCTGCTGTTCACGGCGCTTTGTTTGTAGAGTGGCATAGGCATCAATCACTGACTTGCTTAATGTACCGCCTGATTTAAGAATAAACTTCTCATGTGCCTGTGTCATACTTTCTTCATCAAGCATTGCATAATTGGCATCCGCTTCATCAGACAGCACTAAAAAGCGCTTATCTGCACCGCGTGCCAGTGGGTCAAGCTGCAAGCTCATTTCATTCATACCGAGCAACTGAAGACCTGCCAGCGATTTTAACCGTGATAATGCCACATATCCTTGCCCAAGCTCAAAGGTACGTGACAAGTCAATCTCAGCAGCTTCAAGCGTCATACCTTGCGACTTATGAATGGTAATCGCCCAAGCTAGACATAATGGCACTTGCTCATAGCTTGCCAGCACATCGCCCGTCTCGTCCTCGATAATCCATTCTTCTGGCTCAGCGATAACCTCACGCCCAGTATTTAACCTAACCACTGGCATTTTTTGTGTCGTCGGCTTCTTAACTTTTGCTTTATCTTTTTTGGCTTTTTCTTTTGCGCTTTTTGCAGTCTTTTTCTCATTACCAACATTACTGTCTTTATCGCTACCAATATCATCGTCTTCGATTAAATCGTCATTATCGTCTTTGCTATCATCAATTTTCACAGCAGCAAAGCCAATCAGCTCACCCATCGTACCGTTAGACACGCCAAGCTCGGTATTGTTTTTGATAAACATCACTTTTGAGCCAACTTTTAATACCAAGTCATCTTGAGTACGAACCGTCTTCTTTAGCGTCTCAACCAGTTTATTATCGCCAACAGACGTGGCTTCAAAGCGCATCATCTCGCCAGATAAATCAGCCAACTCTTTGTCATTGATTTTATTGACGTTGAGATTGTGCGTATAAAGACGCGTACGCTTAATATCGACATTTTGATCAAAGGTAGCTTCTAAGGCAGCAATCGCCTCAAAAGTCACTTCTTGACGACGGATTTGATTGAGAATATCGTCCAAATCAAGCCCACCATTCGCCGCTTCACTGACCTGTCGATGTTGCTCAGATAAGTAGCAGATGTGAAACTTGGCATCGAGCCAAGCTTCCGACATAAAGGCAAATTTTTCACGATTACTCTCACCCTTACTGCCAATCGGTGGTAACTGAAAAAAGTCTCCTGCAACAACGACTTGGATACCACCGAAAGCTTTGTCATTTTTGCGTACATGCTTAAGCACTTGGCTGACCAAATTAATCTGCTTGGCATGCAGCATGGATATCTCATCGATGATAAGTACCGCGGTGTCTTTTAATCTATCTGCCAAAAACTGCTTACGTGATAAATTGGTCAAGTCGCGGTCAGACAGTTCATCCTTAATACCAATGCCCGACCAACTATGAATGGTCGTGCCATTCATATGAGTGGCGGCAATGCCTGTACTCGCAGTCACAGCAACAGGTACACGGCGCGCGCGTAGATAATCGATATATTGGTTAAGTGTATAAGTCTTACCTGAACCTGCTGAGCCCGTCAAAAAGACGTTTTGACCTGTTTTTAAAATATCAAGAGCAGAAGATTGACGCATATATCCAAACCAACCAATAACTTAGAAGAAAAAGAAAAGAGAGCAGCCATCAGCAATTTTATAAATGCCGTAGCCTAAAATATTGGCAATAATTATAACAGCTACATCCACTTTACGAACCCTTTTAACTGACACATTTTCCATAACTAAATTTTATGAGTTAATTCATTAGCTATTATTAAATGTGAGTATAAATCTGCTCAAAATTTGAGTAGTATGAAGTGAGAACTTGATCAGGAAGATTCGGTGGCGATGAGATAAGCATTTATTTTACACGATGATGTAATAAATAATTGCTTATATATGACTTGCCTCATACATAAAACAACAAGGAGCAGTTAATGTTATATCCCTATCCAAACACAGAAAAAAGCCAAGTCCAATTCCGCGAAAAATATGACAACTTTATCAATGGTGAATGGGTTGCACCTGTTGATGGGGAATACTTTGACAACACCAGTCCCATAGATGGCAAAGTCATTTGCCAAGTTGCCCGCTCAAAAGAAGCTGACATCGAAAAAGCCCTAGATGCGGCTCACGCTGCCAAAGATGCGTGGGGCAAAACCAGCGTGACAGAACGCGCCAATATCCTCCTCAAAATCGCTGACAAAATGGAAGCCAATCTTGAGTCTATCGCCATTGCTGAATGTTATGAAAACGGCAAACCGGTGCGTGAGACACTCGCAGCAGACATCCCGCTAGCCGTTGACCATTTCCGTTATTTCGCCAGTGCCATTCGCGCTCAAGAAGGCGGCATCAGCCAAATCGATGACGATACCGTTGCCTATCATTTCCATGAGCCACTAGGCGTTGTTGGTCAGATTATCCCTTGGAACTTCCCTATCCTAATGGCCGTGTGGAAACTGGCTCCTGCGCTTGCTGCGGGTAACTGTGTGGTTCTCAAACCTGCTGAGCAAACCCCTGCCTCTATTCTCTATATGTTAGAGATTATCGGTGCGGCTGACCTGTTACCTAAAGGCGTATTAAACGTCGTCAATGGCTTTGGTGTCGAAGCTGGTAAGCCGTTAGCTTCTAACCCTCGTATCAATAAAGTGGCCTTTACGGGTGAGACCACAACCGGTCGCCTCATCATGCAGTATGCCAGTGAAAACATCATTCCTGTGACCTTGGAGCTGGGCGGTAAGAGTCCAAACATCTTCTTCGCTGATATCATGGATGAAGACGATGACTTCTTGGACAAAGCGGTTGAAGGCCTAGTGATGTTTGCGCTGAACCAAGGTGAAGTCTGTACCTGCCCATCACGTGCACTGGTACATGAGAGTATCTATGATGAATTTATCAAACGCTGTATCGCCCGTGTTGAAGCCATCAAAATGGGCAATCCATTAGATACGGAGACGATGATTGGGGCACAAGCAAGCTCAGATCAATTAGAGAAGATCCTATCTTATCTAGATATCGGTAAACAAGAAGGCGCTAAAGTATTGGTCGGTGGCGAGAGAGCCACACACGACGGTGATCTGGGTGATGGCTATTACGTGCAGCCGACTATCTTTGAGGGCACTAATGACATGCGCGTGTTCCAAGAGGAAATCTTTGGACCGGTGCTTGCGGTAACGACTTTTAAAGATGACGAAGATGCGATGAGAATTGCCAACGATACGTTATATGGTCTGGGTGCTGGTATTTGGACGCGTAGTGTACATAAGGCATATCGCTTCGGACGTGGTATTCAGGCGGGTCGCGTATGGACGAACTGCTATCACATCTATCCGTCGCATTCTGCATTCGGTGGTTATAAACAGTCTGGTATCGGCCGTGAAAACCATTTGATGATGCTTGATCATTATCAACAAACCAAGAACATGCTGGTGTCTTACGATCCTAAAAAAATGGGGTTCTTTTAAGCCCCAGTTCGAAGCACTTTGCAATCGAGGTTGCAAAGTGTGTTAGGTACATTCACAGATTATTTTTATGCAGAAAATCTAACAAGGAAGAACTATATGAGCAATAAGATGAAAGCCGCCGTATTACATGAGTTTAATCAACCATTACAGATCGAAGAAGTTGATATTCCAACGCCAGGCGCGGGTGAAATCGTTGTCAAGATGCAAGCCTCCGGTGTCTGTCATACCGACTTGCATGCCATTGAAGGCGATTGGCCCGTCAAACCAAGTCCGCCATTTATCCCTGGACATGAAGGCGTTGGCCTGATTACTGCCGTTGGCGCAGGTGTGACCCATGTAAAAGAAGGCGACCGCGTTGGTGTGCCTTGGCTCTACTCTGCTTGTGGTCACTGTACCCATTGTTTAGGCGGCTGGGAAACCTTATGCGAGCGTCAACAAAACGCAGGCTATTCAGTCAATGGTAGCTTTTCAGAATACGTACTGGCCAATGCCAACTACGTCGGTATCATCCCTGAAAGTGTTGACTCGATAGAAATTGCACCCGTTTTATGCGCAGGCGTCACCGTGTACAAAGGTCTAAAAATGACCGATACCAAGCCTGGTGATTGGGTCGTTATTTCTGGTATCGGTGGTCTTGGTCATATGGCAGTACAATACGCCATTGCCATGGGACTCAACGTTGCGGCAGTCGATATCGATGACGAAAAGCTCGCATTTGCCAAAAAACTAGGCGCGACCATTACCGTTAATGCAAAAAATACCGATCCTGGCGAGTATCTAAAAGAAGAAATTGGCGGTGCCCATGGTGTGCTAGTAACAGCCGTATCTGCTATCGCGTTCGATCAAGCGTTAAGCATGGTTCGACGTGGTGGCACGGTGGTCTTTAACGGCTTACCAACCGGTGACTTCCCTGTCTCTATTTTTGATACGGTGCTCAACGGTATTACCATTCGTGGCTCCATCGTTGGTACGCGACTCGACTTACAAGAGTCGCTGGACATGGCAGCAGCAGGCAAGGTAAAAGCCACCGTTACCGCGGAGCCGTTAGAGAACATCAACGATATCTTTGAGCGTATGCGTAACGGCAAAATCGAAGGTCGCATTGTGATTGACTACAGTATGTAGTTATAGTTTATTCAGTTTAAAAGAGAGACAAGGCAACCGAGCGCAGATGTATATGTGATACCTCAAGTGAGGTTAACGCTGTAACTCTTTTATAGAGGATTGACTATATTGCTTGTGAGATTTTGATATTGTCTTAATGCTTCACACATTTAATCACAAACCATCAGTCGTATCGTTTTCATTCACATGCTATAAGTGATGTGAGTGAAAACGATACGGCTTTTTATATTCTCGCCCAATATGGGTATGAGGTTTATGCTTAATAAGACTCCTATACTTAATAAGACACTCGTACTTAATGAGACGTCTTCTACAATCATATTTTAATGATAAGGAAATCATTATGAACGTTACAGCGACAGAATCCTGCGTAGACTTGATTGAGCTACTTAAATCCAAGCACGGTGAACTGATGTTTCATCAGTCTGGTGGCTGCTGCGATGGTAGCTCGCCTATGTGTTACCCGCTAGGTGAGTTTAAGGTAGGCGGCCAAGATGTATTGGTCGGTGAGATTGCTGGTTGTCCATTTTATATGGGCAAAGCGCAGCACAAATTATGGCAAAATACGGATTTGACCATTGACGTGGTGGACGGGCGTGGCGCCAGTTTTTCGTTAGAAATACCAGAAGGTAAGCGCTTTATCGTACGTTCAAAAGTTTGCTCAATATAAATATGCTAATCGATAACACGCCCTAGGTAACATCACAGAACTTATCAATAGGCTCCTAGTGATAGTCTATTTTCTCTATCTACACGCTCTAGTCATTTTTATTTTATTATTCTGGCAAAATAATAGATACTGTAAAGCATAGCTTACTTTGAAAAGCTCGTTTTGATTGGCATGGATGCTATAAGGAAGATAAAATGGAACTTGATAAAACGTTTGATTACGTCATCGTGGGCGGTGGCTCTGCAGGCTGTGTGCTTGCCAGTCGGCTGACAGAAAATCCAGACATCAGTGTCTGTTTATTAGAATATGGTGGTGAAGGCAAGGACCTCGCAGTTCGTGTGCCTGCTGGGCTGATTTTGATGGTACCAGGTAAGCCATTAAAGTTAAATAACTGGTGCTTTCACACTACCCCTCAAACTCATCTCAATAATCGACGCGGCTTCCAACCACGTGGGCAATGCTTAGGTGGATCATCCGCTATCAACGCCATGATTTATACCCGCGGCAGTGCGCTAGATTATGAGCGCTGGGTGGAGCAAGGCTGTGATGGTTGGGGGTTCGATGATGTCCTACCTTACTTTATCAAAGCAGAAAACAACGTCCACGGTAGCGATGCACTACATGGTGACAGCGGACCGCTGCACGTCAGCGATTTACTCAGCCCACGCGATATCTCAAAAGCCTTTGTAGAAGCCGCGATTGCCAATGGTCTCGACCATAACACAGACTTTAATGGCGAAAAGCAAGACGGTACAGGGTTGTATCAAGTCACCCATTTTCATGGTGAAAAGCAAGGTCAACGTTGCTCTGCCGCTGCAGCCTATCTACATCCTGTCCAAAGCCGCTCAAATCTGACCGTTATTACCCATGCACAAGCCAACCAAGTCATCATTGAAGACAAACAAGCGACTGGTGTGGTTTATGAAAAGGATGGTGTCAAACATACTGTCATGGCACATCGTGAAGTCATCCTATCAGGCGGCGCTTTCGGCTCGCCTAAAGTGTTGATGCTATCAGGCATTGGTCCTGCTGAACATTTGCAGTCTCATGGCATCGATGTATTGGTAGATGCACCCGACGTTGGCGGTAACTTACAAGATCATTTAGATGTCGTCTTTGATTACGAGGTCAATACTACCGATGTCATCGGTCTTGGTATAGCAACTATTTCAACCTTGACCAAAAGTATTCGGCAATGGCGAAAAGATGGCACAGGTCTGTTATCTACCAATTATGCAGAAGCAGGCGCGTTCTTTAGTGTCGGTGACGACCCACAAGAATGGCCAAATACCCAGCTGCATTTTGTGATATCTCGCGTGATTGAACACGGACGTGATCTTAGACGGGGTTTTGCCGTTTCTTGTCATACCTGCTATTTACGCCCTGAAAGCCGTGGTACGGTCAGACTCGATTCTGCCAATCCCTCTGATGCCGTATTAATTGATCCAAACTATCTCTCGTATCCGAAAGATGTAGAGTATATGGTAGCAGGTGCTGAACGTACGCGAGCCATTATGCAAGAATCGCCAATGGCTGAATACATCACTGAGGACTATCCTGCTCCCTATATCGAAAAAGATGGTATGCTTGGCTATATCCGTAATAAATCAGACACTATCTACCACCCTGTAGGCACTTGCCGTATGGGCTCAGACAGCGATTCAGTCGTTGATTTAGAATTAAAAGTACGCGGCGTGAGTGGACTAAGGGTCATCGATGCTTCAGTGATGCCAACCTTAATCAGTGCCAATACCAATGCACCGACGATTATGATTGCTGAAAAAATAGCAGACCTTATCAAGGCGAATCACGTGCATGCTGAGTCAGTCCCTGCTTAACATAGTTTAAGATGATTAATCGAGCCCAAAATCAAGTTTCATTTGGGCTCAATTTGTATTGACTACTCCGCGACATTTTGGAAATTGGCTACAACCAAAAAAGGTCTGCCCAAGATGTGCGCCTTTTTTTGCAACGCGTTTGACCATCTCACTATTACATCTCGGGCAAGTTGGTGCTTGGATGAAATTAGCTATATTGTCTATCGCCACAAGTGTCGCAGGGTAATGCACTTGTGGCTCAGTCTCTATAACCTCAAAGGGTGTGAGAAAAACCTTATCAGTAATATCATGCGGCGAACTTATCTGCTGAGTACTCAAACTATCAATTGGTAAATCGCTAGATTCAATCTCAGTTTGACCAGACCATCGATGCACTTCTCTGCTTTTCAGCCTGGCTCGTTTAGCGGTTTCTTTTACTATCGGCTCAGATGTAGACTTATCAGTAGTTGTAGCAACTGAATTACCATTAGGGTCATTGCTAGACGACTTGCTTGGATTGCTATGCCTATTCTTTAAGTACGCTTTATGGGCTTGATTGGTGCGCCACGACTTACTAAATCTATTGCTTTCAATCTGAGCAACGATAAATTGAACCTCATCTTCGCTTAATATCTCATCCTGCTTTCTTTTGATATACGACACCATTCCACTCGTCAATACGTGCTCCGGCAACTCATCGCGAGTTTTTAGCTCACATTCACCGATGAACGCAATCATCGAATGAAAGTAGCTTATCTCTAATGCTAATAAATCCGCGAGCGTTTTAATATGCAAATAATTCTGGCGTAATGGGTTTTGGAATTTATACTTACGACCCATAATGACTTGCGTCCACTGTCTTTGCGCCTCATTACCAAATATCCAGCCTTTATAGTTTTTGGTTTCGATGACAAAGATGCCGTATACGGAGACGATGATATGATCGATTTGGGTACTACCACCTTTGTCTCTTGGCAAGGTAATACCGTTTAATCGGTGATAGACGTTTTTTTCAAGCTTTAGCCACATGGCAACATTAATGACTGTTTCGCCTAAGACACCTTTGAAGCTGGACATGAGGGACATAATCGTCTTCCAATAAAAAAGATAAAAACACTTATAATTAAAATAGCATGCTGTCTGTCTTAAACCATTTACCTAACACGTCTCAAGCACTTATAACTTTAATAGTACATTGAAACCGCTTAATTGTAGTAGGATATCGCCTTACTATAGTCGATTGATTTTAAAAAGAATAGAGCACGGATTAATTACTATAGAACCACTTAAATTAAATTATTTTAACTACTGATATACCTCCTATTTCTCTTTGGATCAGACATATGACCACACCTGTCACCTCTTTGCTGAAAATCACACTCAGCAGCTGCCTACTATTATCATTACCAGTCATGGGATTGGCGGCGACCGTTCCGCAAAAATGGAAACTGGACGTCCCAAAGACCAATGTCGAGTTCGAGGTCAAGTATTTGGGTAAAGCCACGACTGACGGCAGGTTCAATAAGGTCAATGGTGCCATCAATTATGACGTCAATAAACCTGCAAGCACTACCATTAATTTTACCGTTTTTACCAATAGTATCGATACTGATCGCAGCTTGAGAGATTCATTTTTGCGCCGAAAGGAGCTTTTGAATACGAAACAATATCCGACGATGACTTTTGTTTCTAAAAAAGTCAGCATGATAAATGCTAAAGAAGCCAATGTGACCGGTGATTTTACGGTATTAGGTCAAACCAAACCTTTGACGGTGAGGGTAACGTTATCAGATGTAGAGAACGACCCTGTCACCTCTAGACCTACCTTAAAATTTCGCGCGACGGGTTTGGTAGATCGTTACAACTACGGGGTTACCGCTTTTCCAAAAGTGATTAGCAATATTATCCCGCTTGAGATATCAGGGAAATTGATTGCTGCTAATTGATTTTAAATAGCTTAAAAACCCAAAAAAAAGAGTTGCTAGAAATCCTAGCAACTCTTTTTTTTAGCAGTTTTAAATACTTACACCAAACTATTCACTGCATTAACCACGGCTTCAGTCGTGATACCAAACTCTTTATATAACTCATCAGCAGGCGCTGATTCACCATAAGTCGTCATGCCAATCACTTTACCGTCTAAACCAACGAACTTATACCAGTAATCGACATGAGCCGCTTCGACTGCGACGCGGGCGCGAGTATTGGCAGGCAATACCGCTTCGCGATAGCTAGCGTCTTGCTCGACGAAAATCTCAGCACACGGCATAGAGACCACACGTACACCGACGCCATTTTCGCTCAAGGTCGCGTAAGCTTGCATGGCAAGACCGACTTCTGAACCAGTCGCGATAATAATCGCTTGTAGCTCGCCTTGCTCTTTCGCAAGTACATAACCACCTTTAGTGATGTTCGCTACTTGTTCGCTGTCACGCGCTTGGTGTGGCAAGCTTTGACGGCTAAAGATCAATGCTGATGGATTGTGTTCTGATTTGATTGCTTCTACCCAAGCACTTGCAGATTCGGTCGCATCACAAGGACGCCATGTACGTAGATTTGGCGTGGTACGTAGGCTAGTTAACTGCTCAACTGGCTGATGCGTTGGACCATCTTCACCCAGACCGATTGAGTCATGCGTATACACATGGATGACGCGCTGCTTCATTAGTGCGCCCATGCGTACCGCGTTACGCGCGTATTCCATAAACATGAGGAACGTCGCTACGTAAGGGATAAATCCGCCATGTAGTGCGATACCATTAGCAATCGCCGTCATACCAAATTCACGCACGCCATAATAGATATAGTTGCCAGCGTCATCGTCTTGGATACCTTTGGCATCTTTAAATAGTGTGATGTTTGAGCCTGCTAAATCCGCCGAGCCACCAAGTAATTCTGGCAATAATGGCTGTAAGGTATTGATGGCATTTTGGCTGGCCTTACGACTGGCAACATCACCGCCCTGCTCTTGAGTTTGCTGGATATACTCTTGCGCTTTTTGCTCAAAATCAGCTGGTAAGTCACCCTCTAAACGACGAAGTAACTCAGTTGCTAACTCTGGATAAGCCTTCTTATAAGCGTCAAAGTTCGCGTTCCAGTTTTTCTGTAAGACGTCGCCTTTGGCTTTACCATCCCATGCTTGATAGATTTCATCATCTAGCTCGAAAGGTGCATGCGTCCAAGATAATGCATCACGGGTTAAAACGATTTCATCATCGCCAAGTGGCGCGCCATGACTGGCTGCTAAGCCTTGTTTGTTTGGGCTACCAGCGCCAATAGTCGTTTTGCAAATGATTAAGCTTGGCTTAGTCGTCTCTTTAATCGCTTGCTCAGTCGCTTGCGTAATGTCATCGGTATCATGACCATTGACCTTGATAACTTGCCAGCCATAAGATTCAAAGCGCGCTTGCGTATCATCAGTGAACCAGCCGTCGACGTCACCATCAATTGAGATGCCATTGTCATCATAGAAAAATACCAATTTGCCAAGCTCTAACGTGCCAGCCAATGAGCAGACTTCATGGCTAATACCTTCCATCAAGCAGCCATCGCCTAAGAAGGCATAAGTATGATGATCGACAATATTATGACCATCACGATTAAATTGCGCTGCCAACGTTTTTTCTGCAATTGCAAAACCAACCGCATTGGCAATACCCTGACCTAATGGACCAGTGGTGGTTTCAACACCTGGCGTATAGCCAAGCTCTGGATGACCTGGTGTTTTCGAATGTAATTGACGGAAACCTTTTAGGTCATCAACGCTAACGTCATAGCCTGATAAATGTAGCAATGAGTAGATCAGCATCGAGCCATGACCGTTTGATAAGACAAAACGGTCACGGTTGTGCCAGCTTGGGTCAGCAGGATTATGCTTCAAAAACTTGCGCCACAAAACTTCGGCAATATCAGCCATGCCCATTGGTGCACCCGGGTGCCCAGAATTGGCTTTTTGAACCGCATCGAACGACAGTACACGGATGGCATTGGCTAATTTACGTTCGCTAATTGGAGCTGGCATAGAGTGTCCTAATATTCGGATAGAAGTATGGAGGATAAGAGGAGAGTTTACTCAGAGGGTCATAAAATAAGGACGCAATGGGCGCCCTTAACGAATAATCTGTAAATACAGGGGTAATATTAACATATTTGCACTCTATCTAGCGCAAAAATGCGCTGACAGAACCGTTCGTATTTAATAATAATTTGTATCAGTTTTATCAATTTGACGGATACCTACTGTAATAAAACACAATCGGCGAGCCTGAATACCAACTCACTAATTGCATCACTCATCAAATAACTATATGTCAAAAACCCACATATCAAAAAACTATAATAAAATGGTGTCAGCACCGCCCATAAACGGACGCAATACTTCTGGAATCGTAATACTACCATCAGCATTTTGATAATTTTCCATCACTGCCAATAATGTACGACCTACTGCTAAACCCGAACCGTTTAAGGTATGTGCAAGACTAGTTTGTTTACCATCTTTAACACGTGTACCCATACGGCGTGCTTGGAAATCGCCACAGTTTGAGCAGCTTGAGATTTCACGATAGGTCTCTTGGCTTGGCAACCAGACTTCGATATCATAAGTTTTTTGGGCGGCAAAGCCCATATCACCGGTGCACAATTTGACGGTGCGGTATGGCAAATTAAGCTGCTGTAAAATAAATTCTGCTTGTCCAGTCATCGCTTCAAGCAGCTCATCTGATTGCTCAGCTGTGGCAATATTAACCATTTCGACTTTTTCAAACTGATGCTGACGAATCAGACCACGGGTATCACGACCATGCGAGCCAGCTTCACTACGGAAACACGGCGTATGAGCGGTGAACTTTAATGGCAGCTCTTTGATATCCAAGCGCTCACCCCGTACCAAGTTGGTCATCGGTACTTCTGCGGTTGGAATCAGATAAAAATCCATGTCATCATTATTCGTATGATTGCTTAGCTTAAACAAATCATCTTCAAACTTAGGCAGCTGACCTGTACCTTTTAAACTTTCAGAATTAACAATATACGGCACATAAGTTTCAGTATAGCCATACTTCATCGTATGGGTATTGAGCATGAATTGAATCAAGGCGCGATGCATCTGCGCCAATTGTCCTTTTAAGACATTAAAGCGACTTCCTGTAAGCTTGGTTGCTGCTTCAAAATCGAGCATACCAAGTGTCTCACCAATATGCGTATGATCTTTAATTTCAAAATCAAACTCACGCGGTGTGCCCCATTTGCGTACTTCGACGTTATCGTCTTCTGATGTACCAACTGGCACATCTGCTGCTGGGATATTTGGAATTTGCATTGCCGCTTGGCTAATGCGCTCTTGTAAGGTACGTAGCTCGTCTTCAGCTGTCTTAATCTCACCACTGACACTTTGCATCTCAGCAAGCAACTCACTAGCATCTTCGCCAGATTTTTTAAGCGCTCCAACTTGTTTTGCGCCTGTATTACGGCGCGACTGCAACTCTTCGGTCTTTACTTGTAGCGATTTACGTTCGTTCTCAATATTTTGCCAGAACGCCATATCAAGCATATAACCACGGGTGGCCAATTGCTGCTGTAAATCTGTCAAATCGCCGCGTAAGAGTTTTGGGTCTATCATAATAGGTGCCTGTCGCGCTAAAAGTGGATAAAAAGTGTGAAAATAATGAAAATCTGGGCTCTATAGCCCGATTGTGCTTAAAATTAGGTGGTAGCCGCTATAATACCAAGCTGCGGCTGTTTTGACCATGTTTTGGCAGTTTTTTACCCATCTCTTGACTGAGTTTTGAGCTTCTATTCTCTTAATCTTTAAATAGGAAATAGTTATTCATATTAACGTGCTAATAATATAATTTAAGGTCGCAAGCTCTTTATAAATGTGACTTACCTTTACTAATGGCTTAAATATGGTGTCTATTAGCGAACAGAGTGGCTTATATGTTTCATTTAAGGGCGATTTTCGGTAAGATAAGCGCATATCTTTATTCTATTTCCAGCCAAATATTACCTTGTTGTCGACGTTTGGCGCTTTTAATTTAACGTTTTCACTATAAGTCTTTGAGAAACCTTTATGGCTCTGTACCCCTACACGCTGCAACCTGTTGCCTTAAACCTAACCGAGGCAGAATTCCACCAAGCACAGTATGAGCTATTTTCTAGTGCCAGCCCGTCATTTGGTCTGTCGAGTATCAAGCTTAAAGAATGGATTATCATGGCAGTCGCTGTGGTTTTAGCCGTTGCTGGGCTGGTTTTTTTGACCGGTTATTCGACCATTATTTTTTGGCTGATGCTAGCAGCCGTTGTTATTTACCTACTGGTTCGTACGCTTGGTTTTAAATGGTATGTGAAAAGAGAGTTTGAAAAGCAAGTCGCTGATCAAGAAATGCCTGACGAGATGCGCCAAATGAAACTGGGTGTACAGAAGCATGGTCTGGTAATGGCAGTGCCGGTCAATCAGTCAGATATGTTTAGTAGCAATCAGATGCGCGGTATGCAAATGCGTGCAGGCAGCACCCAACAAGCGGTGATTCCTTGGAGCGCTGTGAAAAGCTGGGATGAGACCGACGACTATATCTTTATGATGTTTGAGATGAAAGGTCAGCAAGGCAGTCAGATTATTCCTAAACGCTTGCAAGCGCAAAAATTCCCTATCGATACGGTACGCCAGCATTTATTAGAAGTAGTCGCAGTGAAAGGTCTGAACTCTGAAAGCTTACAGATACCTGCTAAATAGGCTTAGCGCTTTCTGTTAGATCAAGGATTTAGTTGTTTTATAAAATATATTACAAATTTTAATTTGATTAATTTAACTTATTTTTGCATGCTTGCTACAATAGTAAGCATCGAAGGTTGAGTAACGCGTAGTAAGCGGTCATTTAGGATTTAGTCCAATAATCGCTCGCTATAAATTGCTTAAGTTTAAAGGTTTAATAACTTGATGTTTGAACCCTACACTCAATGAAAAGGATAATATAATGAGTAACAATAATAACGACACTAACCAGATCGGTCTAGAAAAAGCAGATATGAGCGAAGTCATCAGCAAGTTAAATGGTCTGCTATCTAGCTATCATATGTTTTATATCAATGTTCGTGGTTATCATTGGAACGTCAAAGGTGAGCATTTCTTCACTTTACATCCAAAGTTTGAAGAGCTATATACCGCGCTGCAAATCCAAATCGATGAAATCGCTGAACGTATTTTGACCCTAGGCGGCACACCTTTACATGCTTATAGTGATTTTGCTCAGCATACCAGCATTCAAGAAGATAAGAACGTTAAAGACGGCACTACTTGTGTTAAAGGCGTTGTGACAGGTTTACAAGAGCTAATTGAAGAACAACGTCAAGTATCGACTCTAGCAGCAGAAGCAGAAGATCAGGGTTCAGCAGATCTTGTTGATGCTTATGTGCAAGAGCAAGAAAAATTAATATGGATGTATAATGCTTTTTTGGGCTAAAAGCTGAATAGTCACAAAATCTAAGATATAAAAAAAGCACCTAAATAGGTGCTTTTTTTATAAGTGCAATCTTTTTACTTTTTTATCTCAAAGCTTACTTTTGCATCCATTGACGCATTTTTTCACGCTCAGCAGGTGTGGCTTGTAGCCAAATCTGCATAAACTGATCAAGTGAACTGGTAGATGCGTTGACACTTGTCGTTTGCGTCACAGTAGCACCTGTAGTTACTGACTTGTTAGTACTTACGGATGGCTGATCGAGTGCAGCTATCGCACGTTGGTTTTGTAGCTCAGCATCACCGCTACCACCGAATACGCCACCTAATGCTTTACCAAGACCTGAGAATAAGCTATTGCTATTATCACCGACACTTTCTTGACTGGCAATGATGGTGTTATTACTTTGTATCGCAAGCGTTGGACGCTCAGCATACTTCTTGGCAGCTGCATAGTCTTCTGGCTGATTTGGCATGGTTAAGCGATAGGTCTGATTGTCTGCCAATTCAGCGGCAACACTGACGTTACCTGAACGCAAATAATCATGCTCATCACGGCGCAGATCATAAAGACGATCATATTTAGCGGTAATCACATGCTTACCTGGCTGCAAGGTAAATGACTTGGTCAATGGCTGAAGAAGACTCTGTGTCAGCTCTTGACCATTAATTGCCGTCACTTTGATATGATCATCGACCACTAAAGTAACTGCCGCTTGAGACAGCATAGACACAGAAGCTGCCCCAACAAACACAGCGCTGATAGACAGTTTTTTTAGCAAAGACGCATTTGATTTCATAATTTTTCCAATAGTAGTAAAAAGCATTTCGGATAGAAAGTTTGTGTTCTGACTGCTAAAAATCAAGTGGCATCGTATGCTGAGTATGATGGTCTTGATCAGCGGCATCATTGTCTACTTGCGATTCCTGTGCGATATCAGCAAGTTCAGCAGCAAGCGTCTGCTCATCAATCGTACGCAGCGCGTCAGCAATGACCGCTTTTGATATATTACTACGACCCAAGTTGGAGAACATGGGTTGAATGTAATTGAGCACCTCCATCATTGCACCAATACGATGCGGTCCTTCAGTGAGCAGATAATTGGTAATACGTTCATCAAACTGCCAACCACGTCTGCGCAATATCGACTGTAATAATGCTTCGCGGTCTGCAAAATCATGTCCTGTCGGTACTTTAAATGAGGGCGCTTGTGCCAAACGGGTGAGCAAATCTCTCAATTGAAACGGTAGCTCGGATGCAGGCTTATTAGCGGCAAATAAAAGTTGGCGCTGCCCTTCGCGGCTACGATTGATCAGATGAAATAAAGCTTCTTGCCATTGACTGTTTTGTTCAATGACTTCCAAATCATCGATCGCAATCAAAGAGAAATTTTCTAGCGATGATAATACATTGACATCGGTATGAATCAACTCGTTTAACGACAGACAAATCGCTGACTTGTCCATCTCAATAAACGACTCACAAATAGCGGATAATAAGTGCGATTTGCCAGTAGCAGGACTGCCAAATAGGTACAGCTGACCTATCAGGCCGACATGGAGCTGCCGTACTGCATCGATAATAGACATCCAACCCGGACCGGCGAAGTCGCTGAGACTTGCATCATGCTTTATGTCCAGATTGAGACTTAGCTGTGCTTCTGCCATGAATCATCAACTCGGTTTGCGTAGCACAATCAATAAAAAGGCTAAACGACTAATATACTTATAAACTGACTTTGGTAAAATTCATTTTAGCCAAAGCCAACCTAGTAAAGGTCAATACCGTTACTACTGCGCCTATATATAACATATTTGCAAAATGACTGACAAGTCTTTTACCCATAACACCCAATCAATCCTGTTTTATCACGCAGGCAAATGACTATGATATGTCCTGTCACCTGAAGGACTTCATGGCAGCTATACATACAACAACATTATTTTTTTTCAAACAATGCCAACTGCTTACGACCTTTATAAAAGTCAGTCGTTTGATAATGAGTATAAAAATGACGGAATAACACGTTCAAGACAGCAGACACTGGCAGCGCAATCAGCATACCAACGAAACCGAGCAAACTTGCACCTGCCAGTACCGAAAATATTACCCATAATGGCGATAGACCAATTTTGTCGCCCAATAGTAGCGGTTGCAAGATATAGCCTTCAGCAGCTTGTCCAATCAAGAATGCGCCAGCAATCAAGGATAAGTACGTCCAATCTAGACCAAACTGGAACAGACAGGCGATAATCGCGGCAACGAAGCCAATACCAAAGCCCAAATACGGTACAAAGCTAGCAATACCTGCAACCATACCAATAATCAGCCCAAGCTCAAGCCCGATAAGCTGCAATTGCACGGCATAAATAGCACCTAGTAAGACCATCACCAATAGCTGACCTTTAATAAAAGCCATCAACGCACGGTCACACTCTTGCGCAATTTGAATCACTTTTTTACAGTATGGCGCAGGTATCGCCATTTTCCATGTATGTAAGCGTTGCTCCCAATTAAATAAGAAATAAAAGGTCAAAATCGGCACCAGGACAATCAGCCCAGCATTATTGATAAAGTTCATGCTAGACGCCAGTATTTGGCTCATCATGGTACCGGCATCTTCAAACTTATAATTGGTTTGCATGTATTCAACCAAGGTCTCAGAGAAGCCCTTAGACTCAAGCTCTGGTAGACGAATACGGCTATTACTAGCAAACCATTCACGGACGACTTCGTTATACCAAGTCAAAAGCTGTGGCAGATAATCCCATGCTGCTTGCAGCTGATGCCACAATGTCGGTATCAACCACCACAGTAGTAGCACCATACTCAGCGTAATCGTCGAATACACAATAATAATGGCAATCCAACGTTTGATATATTTTGATAAGCGTTTAACCAATGGATTAAACAAATAAGCCAATACAAAAGCAAAGACAAACGGCACAATGACCGGCATCATTAAATACAATAAAACCATAGCCACAACAATAGCAACGACGATAAATAGGCGTCGAAAAAAGGGGTCTATTGATTGGTTTGTCATGAAGGCTAGTCCTACGAATGGGCTTATTTAAAAGAGTGATTTGATTTAAAGTTGATGATAGATCTTATTGAACGACAACATTCCAATAGCAAACAGTTATTGACCATAATTTTAGCCTTCTATTATCGCAGAGTCCTATAAAAAAGCCGTCATTTTTTGTTTCTTAATTTTCATGTCATCTTTATTGCCGTCTTTCTGAAATATTAGATAGATATCAATCAAATTTAGGTCAAATAAAAGCAAGTTGTTTTGCGAGTAAGGGTGATTTTTGGGTATAATGCGCGCACAATCTGCAAAATTCATATGACCGACACGCGTTTTTACTGACTGACCTTCATTCCCTATAAAATTTGTGAGATGACCATGAGTAACAAGCCTTCTTTAAGCTACAAAGATGCTGGCGTTGATATTGATGCTGGCGATGCGTTGGTGCAACGTATTAAATCCGTGGCAAAAGCCACCTCACGTCCTGAAGTGGTGGGCGGACTTGGCGGCTTTGGGGCGCTTTGTCGCATCCCGACTGGTTATACCTCACCTTTACTAGTTTCGGGTACTGACGGTGTGGGCACTAAGCTTAAACTGGCATTACAATTGAACCGACATGACACCATTGGTATCGACTTGGTCGCCATGTGCGTCAACGACTTATTGGTTTGCGGTGCTGAGCCTTTGTTTTTCTTAGACTACTATGCAACTGGTAAGCTTGACGTCGATGTTGCAGCTACTGTTGTTACGGGTATAGGTGAAGGCTGTAAATTATCAAATTGCGCGCTTATCGGCGGCGAAACGGCTGAGATGCCAGGCATGTATCAGGACGACGATTATGACCTAGCGGGATTCTGCGTCGGTGTGGTTGAAGAAGCGGAAGTTATCACTGGCGAAAATGTGGCTGAAGGCGATGTACTGATTGCCCTTGCTTCAAGTGGCGCGCATTCTAATGGCTACTCATTGGTACGTAAAGTCATTGAAGTCAGCGGTGTGGATGTGACTAGTAGCAATGAGCAGCTAGATGGTCAGTCTATCCAAGATGCCTTAATGGCACCGACACGTATTTATGTTAAAGCGATCAAAGCATTGCAAGATACACTTGGTAGCTCATCCCTACATGCGATGTCACATATCACTGGCGGCGGCTTAACCGATAACCTGCCACGTGTATTACCTGAAACGCTAGCCGCTAGCATCGATACGAATAGCTGGCAGTTCTCAGAGCTGTTCACTTGGTTACAAACCCAAGGTAATATCGAGCAAAGCGAGATGTATCGTACCTTTAACTGCGGCGTTGGGTTTGTTATCGTCGTACCAAAAGATAAAGCAGAAGCTGCTATCCAAACCTTGAATGATGCTGGCGAAAAAGCATGGAAATTAGGTGAAATGGTTAGTCGCGAAGCGGATGCTGTGGTGTACCGTTAATGTCAGACAGCCATACAAAAATTCATAACAAGCCGTTACGCATTGCCGTTTTGGTATCTGGTAGTGGTAGCAACTTACAAGTATTGATTGATGCTATGCAAGCTGGTGCGCTACCAATTGAGATTGTCGGCGTTATTAGTAACCGTGAAGACGCTTATGCCATCGCACGCGCTAAAGATGCTGACATTCCAGTGGCGGTCTTATCTCACGTTGCTAGTGGCAAACGCATGGGAATCAAAACTTTTGAGAGTCATGCCAGCGCCCAACTAACCACATGGCAACCTGACCTAATTGTGTTAGCTGGTTTTATGCGTGTTTTAAGTGCTGGTTTTATTGATAACACGCCAGCACCAATGATTAATCTGCATCCTGCGCTCTTGCCTGCTTATAAAGGTTTGGATACTCATCAGCGTGTTATTCAAGCAGGTGAGCGTCAGCACGGCTGTAGCATTCATGTCGTTACCGCTGAGCTCGACGCAGGTGCTGTACTAACCCAAGCATGGCTAGCAGTGCATCAAAAAGATACTGCTGGCAGTTTGCAAACGCGCGTGCAAAAGCTTGAGCATCAGCTGTTACCTTGGACAATTTTGCTACTAGCCAAAGGTGTATTATCGTTGAACAACGAGCAATTATTAAATCAGCAACGCACCTGTATGCCGATGCTACCTTTTAAGCTATATTTAAACAGTTAAAACAATGGCAACAAGCACAGAAAGATAGCACTCATTTCAAACTATCGACCACAAAAAAGCCCAGTCACTCAATTTATGAATGACTGGGCTTTTCAATATCTAACATTTAGAGCGTTTTAACTTCAGCATTTGTACGTGTTCTTAACTGTTATGAACATGTACACCTTTGATGTTTACAAATTCTTTAATACCGAAACCACCATGCTCGCGACCATGACCCGAGTTTTTCACGCCACCAAAGGGTAATGCTGGATTTGCAAGGCCATAACCATTGATATAGACCATACCCGTATCAAACTCTTCATTAGCTAGACGAATAGCTTTGTCTTCGTCTTTAGAGAAGATAGCACCCCCTAAGCCATAACGGCTGTCGTTAGCAATACGTAAAGCATCGTCTTGATCTTTAGCACGTATTAGTGATGCTACTGGACCAAATAGCTCATCATCATAAGCTGGTTGACCTTTTTCAACATTTTCCAAGATAGTCGCTGGATAGAAGCTACCTTTACCTTCTGGTAATTTACCACCAACAGAGATAGTAGCGCCTTTGCTTACGCTCTCCTCTACTTGCGCATGCAATTTTTCTTGTAGATCTTTACGCGCTAGTGGACCAAGATCAGAGCTGTCATCCATAGGATCGCCGGCTTTTTTACTTGCAAACTCTTCAACGATGCGCTTACGGAACTCGTCATATAAACTGTCGACAACGATAAAGCGTTTTGCAGCAACACAAGTTTCGCCATTATTGATAAGACGCGCTAAAGTACAAGTTTGTACTGCAAGCTCTAGGTCAGCATCCTCTAAAACGATAAATGCATCATTTGAACCCAACTCTAAGACTGCTTTTTTGATTGCTTTTGCTGCTTGCTGACCGACGATGCTACCTGCACCATCACTACCAGTAAGCGTGACACCGCGTACTTTATCATTACCAATTAACTCTTCTGACTGATCATGATCAATGAGAATCGTACGGAACAAATCGTTCGGTAAGTCAGACTCATGGAAGATTTTTTCAATTAATAAGCCAGAACCAGTCACATTTGCTGCGTGCTTAAGCAAAATACTGTTACCTGCCATCAAATTGGCGATGGTATAACGGAACACTTGATAAGCTGGAAAGTTCCAAGGCTGCATACCGTAGATAACGCCAATGGGCTGATAAGTGACAATACCTTTTTTGAGACCTTCGATGTCACGTTCATCATCAGCAAGCGCGGCCACACCCTTCTCTGCGGTGTAATCACAAATCGCTTTACACAGATCAATTTCTTGTAGACTCTGACTATATAGTTTACCGCGCTCCTCAGTCATAATACGGGACAGCTCCTCTTTGTACTTCATCAAAGTCTCGCCGATAGAGTTAATAACCTTCGCACGCTCTTCATGGCTAGTTTTACGCCATTCTAGAAACGCTTGGTGCGAGGCTTCAACAATGTTGTTGACCTCATCATTACTCATATAATTATATTCTTTAATGTCTTCGCCTGTTGCTGGGTTTACAGTAGTAATATCTGCCATGATTATTATCCTTATTTATTAGAATGTCTTGAGTCTATAAAACAACCTATTCCTAACAGCTCAACTTTATAGAACAACTTAACAATAGATATTTTATTCATCATTTTTCTTAATGTTCGACTATCATAACAAAGTGCTTGGTGAGTAGGTTTACAAGTTATAAAGAATTGTGCGTAAGATGTTAAGAATGTGACGGTGTTATTAAGCAAACCTAAATCTTGTATAGAGCCTCTCATGCAGAGAGTTTTGACAACTTTAGACAAATAAAAAACCAGCACGATGGCTGGTTTGATATTGTCAGAGAAAAGTAATATCGATACATCAAGTACTGCTGATATTAATTTTTCTTGCTTGCTGTGCCTATGCAGACAGAGGCTGCAAAAAATTTATACCAGCAGCACTGTAGCGTTTTTGAGATATTTTAACTATACATAATTGAGCTTTAGAAGACCATATACAGTTGTACAATAAACAACCTAAAACAAGTGATTGATCACAGGGATTTCTTGTGGTGGATTTTCTTCATCATTAACGATTTGACGTGCCACATGCATAATCAGCTGACGTAACCAGCGATGCGCCGGATGATGCTGCAATAACGGCGACCACGCCATCGTTAGCTCAAATTCTGGTATAAAAAACGGTGGCTCTTCCATAATAATGCTGTCGTTATTAGCCTGCATTTTTGCGACACGAGTCGGCAAGGTTGCAATCAAATCTTTGTTTGCTGCTAGCATAGCAGGCATTTGATAGTGACGGGTAAAAACGCTGATTTGGCGCTTTTGACCTAAACGTTGCAATGCTTGATCGATAGAACCTAAGCCACCTGATTTTTCTGGATTGACACCGAAGCCCACGCCCATACCAGTTTTTGATACCCAAACGTGCTGCGCTTTAAGATAATTTTTAAGATTAAAGCGATGAGCATAAGGACTTTCAGAAGATAATAGGCAGCTAAAGGTATCACGCCATACCAACACTTGATGGAAGCTTTGCGGGATCTCGTTAAAGCGGTTGATTGCCAAATCTACACGCCCCTGCTCCATATCACGATAAGACACATCCGATGGCGTTAAGAAATCCAAAATGACATTGGGTGCCTCTGAGCGTAGCGCTTTCACCAATTTCGGTACTAGCGTCGCTTCAGCATAGTCCGAGGTCATGATACGAAAAACACGTGAGGTACTATAAGGACGGAACTCGGTACGGGGCTCTAACACTTGCGTCAAGTCAGCGAGTATCTCACGGATACGAGGCTGTAGCTCAAGGGCGCGTTCGGTCGGTGTCATCCCTTCTGATGAGCGCACCAATAAAGGGTCGTTAAATAACTTACGCAAGCGGCGCAAGATGTTACTCATGGCAGGCTGAGTGATGCCAAGCTGCTCAGCGGCGCGCGTTACGTTTTTTTCTCGCAACAACACATCCAAATGTACCAATAAATTTAAATCAACCCGCTGCAAATTCATATATTTGTCTCTTTACCTTAGAATAAACACCATTACAAACATGGCATTTTTTGTCCTGTTATTTATTACAACTCATCTATAACAGCATGATATAAGAATATTTTTGTGTTAATTTTTTTGGAATATGCTTATTATAACTGAATTTACCCATCACAAAGCATTGTTTTATATATACTATAATCAAACGAAATACCCAAGATAATAATCATAAACTAGATAAATCAAGGCAACCTAGCTATAGTAGCTAGCAAGCGCTCATTAGGCATTATTCAATATTAGACCGTTACTATGTGTTTTAATGGATGAGCTACCAAGTGCATTTTATCGTATTTTCATGCTGAAATACGGACATAAAATTCATTACAGCATCTTATAAAAACTTAATTTTTGCGCTTGTTTTTTAAGCTTGGATGAATATCTTAATAAGCTTGAAGATGACAGTTACTTCAGCCGTCGAAAAACTCTTCTAAAACAACCAATTAATCATAAAATAACCGTTCAAAAAATAGACTGGAAAATAAAAGCTGACCAAAGCGACAGGTTTTAATTGCTTTTATCACCATTTTCTTATAGTTTAGTAGAGATTGCTCACGCAAGAAGCTTATATTGCAAATTTTTACTTCTGCCAGCATCTTTCTATACAGACCAAAATTATCTTAATTTACTCATTTATTCACCACCAAGGAGACTATAGATGTCAACTGCATATAAATCAGCGATCGATTTAGTACGTGAACTAAAACAAAAACACGGTAACTGGCAAAATATCAGCGAAACCGATGCGGCACGTATGATGTCACAAAACCGTTTTAAAACGGGCTTAGATATCGCTAAGTACACCGCAAAAATCATGCGTCAAGACATGGAAGAGTATGACAATGATACGTCTCAATACACCCAGTCTCTAGGTGCATGGCATGGTTTTGTTGCACAGCAAACCATGTATGCGAAGAAAAAATACTTTGGTACAACGTCTAAAACGTACATCTACCTATCTGGTTGGATGGTAGCTGCCCTACGTTCTGAGTTTGGTCCTCTGCCTGACCAATCTATGCACGAAAAAACATCTGTACCTAAGCTGATTGCAGAGATCTACACTTTCTTGCGTCAAGCGGATGCAAAAGTATTGAACGACTACTTCCGTGAGCTAAATGCTGCTGAAGAAGCGGGTCAAGATACCTCAGCTATCTTAGAAAAAATCGAAAACTTTGATTCACATGTTGTGCCAATCATTGCAGATATCGATGCAGGTTTCGGTAACGAAGAAGCGACTTACCTACTAGCGAAACAGATCATCGAAGCAGGTGCTTGTGCACTGCAAATCGAAAACCAAGTATCTGATGCCAAGCAATGTGGTCACCAAGCGGGTAAAGTAACTGTACCGCATGAAGACTATATCGCAAAAATCAATGCAATCCGTTATGCATTCTTAGAGCTTGGTGTTGAAGACGGTGTTATCGTTGCTCGTACTGACTCTGAAGGCGCGTCATTAACGCAAAAAATCCCAGTATCAAATGAGCCAGGCGATCTTGCTTCTCAGTACATCGATTTTATCGAGATGGAAGAAGTTACGCTAGAAAACGCCAAAGAGAACGACAGCTTACTTAAGCATAACGGCAAATTAGTACGTCCAGTTCGTTTGCCTAATGGTCTCTATCAGTTCCGTGAAGACACGAACATCGACCGCGTTGTCCTTGACTGTGTAACGGCTCTAGAAAACGGCGCTGATCTACTATGGATCGAAACACCGACTCCAGACGTCGCACACATCAAAATGATGGTTGACCGTATTAAAGAGCAACAGCCAAAAGCCAAGCTTGTATACAACAACAGCCCATCATTCAACTGGACGCTGAACTTCCGTAAGCAAATCATCGCTCAGTGGGAAGAAGAAGGTAAAGACCTATCTGCCTATAATAAAGCTGACTTGATGAGTGCTGATTACGATGGTACTGAGCTTGATACAGCAGCTGACGAAGCGGCTAGAAACTTCCAACGCGATGCAGCACGTGAAGCAGGTGTATTCCATCACTTAATCACGCTACCTACTTATCACACCACGGCTCTTAGCGTTCATGAACTTGCTAAAGGCTACTTCGGTGAAGATGGTATGCTTGCTTATGCAGCTGGCGTACAACGTAAAGAAATCCGTGAAGGCATCGCTTGTGTTAAACACCAAGCAATGGCGGGTTCTGACCTTGGCGATGATCATAAAGAGATCTTCTCTGGTGAAAACGCCCTTAAAGCTGGTGGCGGCAAGAACACGATGAACCAGTTCTAATGTCTGACCACTTATAAGTACATTTTATAAGTAAAAGTTTTAAGAAAAGCCGTCCTACATGGTAGGGCGGCTTTTTTGTGCGCTATAAGTAACGATATCTACCAAAATAACAGAGCTATTCAATCACTTTTTTAATTAACTGATGTTCATTTACTCAATAATTATTTGGCTCGATTTAGCCAACCAAAACGAAAGTTTTACTTGTTATTCACTGATAGCTTTCATACGATGGTAATAATATAAATTTATTAAAACAATCAGGAGCCATCATGCAAGAAATAGAGCTGAAATTCTTGGTACCAGAGTCGCGATTAAAAGCGCTTATGCGCCAAGCGAAAGTCAAATCATCACAAGTAACACAATTGGCTGCGCATTATTATGACACCCCTGACCAGCAGCTTGCACAGGCTGGTATTGGCCTGCGTATTCGTCAGGAGGGTGATGCTTGGGTGCAGACTATCAAAGCGGGCGGCGATGGTATCGCAGCGCGCCTAGAGCACAATGCCACCTTAGATAATGAGCAGGTACAAGCCATGCTCGACAATAACGCGCTGATGCCTGATTTAACGATTTATAAAGATAGCCTTATTGCCCCAGCATTGACAGATTTTAAGCTCAAAAAATTGGCTAAAAAACTGACCCGTTTATATGTGACTGATGTAGAGCGTACTACCCGCTTATTGATAGAAGATACGAGCGATGAAGTCGTTAACAGTATTGAGATGGCTTACGACTATGGAGAAATTATCCATGGCACCGATGACACTCAAAGAGACGCCATTCAAGAAGTTGAATTTGAGCTCACATCCGGTGAGTTAGATTTTTTATTTACGACGGCTAAAACGTGGTGTCAACGTCATAAACTGTGCCTTTCTACCGTGACCAAAGCAGAGCGTGGCGGCTTGCTTATTAAGGGACAAAATTATAGCTCAGCCACTGCTGCTGACTTGAGCACCCTTAGTATCAATAAAAAAATCACTATGCCTGCTTTTTTACGTGCTGTCGTGCATAACTGCTTATTGCAAATACTCCCAAATAGCAGCGCCATCGTAGCAGGCAGTAAAGACGATAGTCACCTTTTACAGCTATCTATCGGTATAGAGCGCTTGCACACTGTACTACAAGCCTTTGATAGCTTCTCAGATGAGATCCATCCGGATTGGTCAGCCATACTGCAACAAACTGCTACTTTACTCGCTGATTATCGTAAGCTTGCTCATCTCAGTACTCAGATTGAACCAATGTTACAACAGCACGGTGCACCTATCGTTGATTGGACAGCGGATATTGATGCTATCAAAATTACACCAATGACTGCAATCAGTGCTAACGACTTCCAGATCATGTTGCTTGAGCTCATCGCCTTTACTATGAGCGACCCTAGCCTTGAGCCTCAAGCAGATAAGCTGGCTATCAATAAGCTTGAAAAAGTACTTATTAAATACTATGACAAATTACTTGAAGCTGAGCAATATTTAGAGGACAGCCATGATGATTCAGATAGTGAGTTAGAGAAAGAATCCATGATAAAAGCATTGCATAACCTACATGCTCATCTAAAAAACCTATGTTCTATCAGCGAATTAGTAGCACCTTTGTATAGCAAAAAGAAAACCAAGCGCTGGCTAAAACGTGCCGTAAAAGCACAGAAAGCACTGGGTCAACAGCTCGATATGATTGACTGTCAGCAGTACTATCAAAGTAAAGCCAGCTCTGACTCTGCTGCTTTATATGCGGCAGGCTGGTTAAATGCTGCTTCGATACCAATAGAAAAAGCCACAGAAAAACATTTGGATAGATTTCATGAGTGCTCTGTATTTTGGTAATTGAGTATATTGTCATTTTATGTTTATCAATATTAGAGAAAAAGACAGCCCACTGAATAAGGGTTGTCTTTTTTATATCGTCGACTCAATTTATAATCCATACATTACTACTACAGCTACTTAATACTACTTTTATTGGGCGATAATATTCACTGCTGTCCCTTCCTCAATCTGCTCAAACAATTCGATAATATCTTGATTGCGCATACGTACGCAGCCATGTGAGAGTGGCACGCTCATCGGCTCACTGTCTGGTGTACCATGAATATAGATATAACGCTGATAAGTATCGCAGCCACCTTGACTATTACTGCCTTTATTAAAGCCTTCCTCAATACCACTTAGCCAAAGAATGCGGCTTAGTATCCAATCGCGTTTAGGGTTCAATGCCCCAAGCTCAGCATTATATATTTCTCCCGTCGCTATACGTCCAATAAATACCGTATGACTTGGCGCATTGCCGCCTATTTTTTCTGCAATGATATGCTGACCAAGTGGTGTACAACCACTGTCTTGTTGACTGCCTATTCCATTTTTGGCTGTTGATATAGGATATTCAGCAATAACTTTTTGCCGCCTATAAACGGTCAAAGTTTGCTGAGCAATGCTAATCACTATCTGGGTCGTAAGATTTTCGTTATCTGTCATAGCAATTTTCCGGCAGTTATTTCGATTATGGTTGTTATAGTCGATTCAATTTAAAAACAATACAGTACTGCTGGGATAAATTTTGCGAAGCCTCTGGAGTGCAAAGCGCACAGCAAGCGAGAGAAATTTATCCCAGCATAATGCTATTCTGAACGTAACTTTTTTATATTGAACTCACCATAGCAGCATAAAAATGAGTGAGTCTTTCTATTATCAAGGGATTGTATCAAGACATTTGACACCGTAATATAGGGGCACACTTTTTGATGCTAGCAGATTATGACGACTATTTCACCGACACGGGTGTCGATGTATGATTTTCTATATCAAGATACCAAGCCATTGGTGTCATTATTAGCAGATGCAGCAGCGCTGTCATTGCCACAAGCGCGTTTGGCAATGGATGCCAGCTTGCAGGCGATTATCAGCGCCCTTCTCGCGTATCAGCAGCGCCATCAAGGACAAGCTCTAAGCAAAAAGCTATTTGGTCGCAGTGCCGTCAAAGAAATGCGCCAGTACAATTCTATGAATTTTGCCACTCTAAATACGACGTTGTACCATCGCCATGATGCCGCCGATGCGATATTCCATGATAATGCACGGGTGAGCAAAGCCAGTGAGTATATTGCAGCACAGATTGACGCGAAGGCGCCACAAGTACAAATCTTGCTTACTACCTTATGCGTCATTGTGCTACGTGAGCTTGCTATTTTGGTTGAGTATAGTCAACTTGATCATGATGAGGTGAATAAATGGTTCGCCTTACAGCCACAATTTTTGTCCAAAGCGCGTTTTGCTACCCCTGTCTCAAATTTAGCTGTTAACGAATCAGCTGATGATAGCGATGAGGCACAAACCACATTGTCGGCAGTAGAAGCGGTAAAAATAGAGTCAGTAGCTAGCGATGAGCGTTACTTATTAATCGCTGAGCAATTGACAGATAACCCGCCAGCTTTTGATCCTTACTGGTATGAGCTGACAGCATTCATACCCGAACAATTTGAGCCAGTAAAAGACGTGCAACTGGCAACTGGCAACTACTTAAAAGCCATTGGACGCTCAGCTGAAAACATTCAACAAGGTAAACACAATGACTTATTGATGTTTGCACCGATGACGGCTATTGGCTTGCCACATCAACGCTGGCTAGTACAACTGGCTAAAATATCAGAGATATATTTGCAGCGTAATCGATTACGCATTACTTCTGAACCTATCAACCCACCAAAGCCACCGTTGGTTAGCTCAGGATTGCTGAGCAGTAATAGCAACAATGATAATACACCAAGCACCCTTAGCGAAAAGCCGATTGAATACGAGGCATCAGTCCCCCTATGGAAAAATCCCGTCATTCTGCTGATTATTCTCGTGATTGGTGGGCTTGGAATATTGGCAACCATCAAATATCAAACGCAAAAATCTAACGGTGTCATACTTGCTACAGAGGAAGTGTTAGAAGAGCGACAGCAGCAAGATGTGGCTATCGTTATGGTGAACGAAGATACCACTGCTGATGATAAAAAATCAAAAGCTGAGTAAAACATAGCTATGTTTAAAATAGTATCGTAGAAATCGATCAGCAAAAAAAAGAGGCGCTATTTATATAGCACCTCTTTTTTGATCAGTCATTTAACAAAATGATTTAAAAAAAGCCTTTAGTCAAAAATACTTATTTTGACAAATCACGACCACGGCTGGCTTCAATTGCCAAACGTAGACCATTCAGACGAATAAAACCTTCTGCATCTTTTTGATCATACGCACCTGCATCATCTTCAAAAGTCGCAATTTTTTCATCAAATAACGAATCATCTGATTTACGACCAACCACGCTCACAGCACCTTTGTATAATTTGACACGTACCGTACCATTCACATATTCTTGTGACTTATCAATCAGCGCCTGTAGCATCATACGCTCAGGGCTGAACCAATAGCCGTTGTAGATAGTCTTAGCATAACGTGGCATTAGCTCATCTTTTAGATGCGCCGCTTCACGGTCAAGTGTCAATGACTCAATACCGCGATGCGCTTTTAACATAATGGTACCCGCTGGCGTCTCGTAGCAGCCGCGCGACTTCATACCGACGTAACGATTTTCAACGATATCCAAACGTCCGATACCATGCTTGCCGCCAATCTCATTAAGCTTAATCATTACTTCATATGGCTTAAGCACTTCACCATCGATGGCAACGATGTCGCCTTTTTCATACTCTAATTCCAGATATTGGGCTTCATCTGGTGCTTCTTCTGGGCTTACTGACCAGCGCCACATATCATCTTCTGCTTCAGCATACGGATCTTCTAAAATACCGCCTTCATAAGAGATATGTAATAAGTTGGCGTCCATTGAGTATGGGGATTTTTTCTTATTGCCCGCATAGTCGATGGCAATATTATGCTCTTTAGCATATTCCATCAAGCTTTCACGGCTCGATAGATCCCACTCACGCCAAGGCGCGATAGTCACGACGTCTGGAGATAAAGCGACAGCACCAAGCTCAAAGCGTACTTGGTCATTACCTTTCCCGGTTGCACCATGGCTGATCGCATCAGCATTATGTTCTTTAGCGATTTCAACCAAACGCTTAGCGATGAGTGGACGCGCGATAGAAGTACCAAGCAGATACTCACCTTCGTAGATGGCATTGGCACGGAACATTGGGAACACGTAATCACGAGCAAATTCTTCGCGCAAGTCTTCAATATGGATATGTTTGATACCCATGGCTTCAGCTTTGGCACGCGCAGGCTCAACTTCTTCACCTTGACCAATATCCGCAGTGAAAGTGATCACTTCTGCATCATAGGTTTCTTGTAGCCATCGAGCGATGATTGAGGTGTCAAGACCCCCTGAATATGCCAATACGATTTTATTAATAGTTTTTGGATCAAGCTGAGCCATGAAACACTCCTAGTATGAGGAATTTAATGATAGGTAAATCGACTATATCACGAGGAAGATAGATTGCTCGCTCAGTGTACATCATATTTACCATTGGCAAAAGTGGCACTGCCGTTAGGCATGAGGTTTTTGCCCAAGTTTAGTTGCCACTAAAGCAATAATTTTCTCGCCAATAATAGAGTGAACATGGGATCTTACTTCTACAGATGAATAAATTACCTACCATTTCTGTAGAGATATTATGTATAGATATTCAGCCACATATTTAGTCAGGTAAGCAAATCTGTTATGATAGCCGCACAGCAAGACTCCCTTTTACTCCCAGATATGACGATATAGAGCGCGACGATACTATGACTGATTCAATTAGAGAATTGACCATCCTACAACCCGATGATTGGCACATTCATTTGCGTGACGATAAGGCGCTAGCAACCACAGTCCCTCATGCGGCAGAGAGCTTTAATCGCGTTATCTGTATGCCAAACCTTGTACCACCAGTCAAAAACGTCGACGACGCGCAAGCATATCGCGCGCGTATTATGCAACATTTAGAAATCAGCAATCTGAGCGCTGAGCGTAAAGCATCATTTGACCCGCGCATGACCTTGTATCTCACCGATCATACTACCGCACAAGATATTGAACTGGCGGCAAAGTCTGGCATCGTACAAGCGGTCAAGCTCTATCCTGCTGGTGCTACCACTAACTCTGCTGATGGCGTTACCAATATCAATGCCTGTGTTGATGTATTTGAAGCGCTTGAAAAATATAATCTACCCCTACTGCTACATGGAGAAGTCACTCACGACCATGTTGATATTTTTGATCGTGAAAAGCGCTTTTTGGATGAAGTGATGGTACAAATCATCGCAAAGTTTCCAACCATGAAAATTGTGATGGAGCACATCACCACTAGTGATGCGGCTGATTTTGTCTTGTCACAAGGTAATCAAATTGCTGCCACTATTACGCCGCAGCATTTGATGTTTAACCGCAATCACCTATTGCTTGGTGGTATTAAGCCGCACTTCTATTGCTTGCCTATCTTAAAGCGCGAAAGCCATCAAAAAGTATTGCTTGATGTCGCTACCAGCGGCAACCCAAAATTCTTTTTAGGTACTGATTCTGCGCCTCATGCAACCGATAAAAAAGAAGCGGCTTGTGGCTGTGCTGGCTGCTATAGCGCGGCGACTGCACTACCTTTATATGCCACAGCGTTTGATAGTGTTGGTAAAATTGACAGATTAGAAGGGTTTACCAGTCGTTTTGGTGCACAATTTTACGGTTTGCCCGTTAACGAGAGCACTATTACGATTATCAATACGCCGATGCAAATACCAGCAAATTATCCTTACTTTGATGGTAGCTCATTGACTCCACTGATGGCAGGCGAGACATTACCTTGGTCGATCAAAGGATAATTTTGATACTTTTTAATTAAAACCCTTTTTTATAAAGTAAATTATCTGTATTTTATCCTATGATAGCAATGCTATCTTTTCATTGAAAAATAGTATGAGTGTCATAGGATGTTTATTTTTTATTAAACACAATAGCCCGACTGATAAAAGCGATTTAACCTGATATGACCATTAAAAAAGATACCGCTTTACCCAAAATAGATGTAGCCGTTCCTATAGATTCGACCACAGAAACGCTAGCACCCATGAAACTAAAAGAGCGTTTTCGGAAATTCCTACCAGTAGTAGTGGATGTTGAAACGGCAGGATTTAACGCGCAAACTGATGCCTTGTTAGAGATTGCCTGTATTCCTGTACTACTGAATGAGCAGGGTATTTTTTATCCTGGTGAGGCATTTAATGCTCATATCGAACCTTTTGAAGGGGCAAATCTTGAGCCAAGTGCCCTCGCCTTTACCGGCATTGACCCTAATAATCCGCTACGTAAAGCCATTGCTGAAGACGAAAAAACGGCGCTACGTCGTATTTTTAAAGGGTTAAAAGAAGTACGCCGTACTGAAGACTGCCGTCAATGTGTGTTAATCGGACATAATGCACATTTTGATTTGGCATTTTTAAATGCCGCGGTATTACGTACCAATAATAAGAGCCACAATCCTTTCCATAACTTCTCAGTCTTTGATACGGTGACTTTATCAGCACTTGCCTTTGGTCAAACGGTGCTAGCACGCGCCTGTAAAGCCGCAGGACTTGATTTTGATGGTAACGACGCTCATTCTGCACTCTACGACACACAAAAAACCGCTGAGCTATTTTGTTATATCTTAAATAATTATCCTATGCTCGCTAATGCCATGCATAGCGAGCCTGAAATCACAGAAACTGCGACTGATAATAGCAAATAAATCAGTTATTACAGAGTACGTGTTGCTCGCTACCCATAATAGTGCTATTTGTAAGGTCTGCTAACTTTAACCTTACAATTTAACAGGACGATTTAATCATTTGCGTACATCTTGCTCAAGCGATGATTAGATCTATAGATGGTTTAAGTTACCTACTGTGCTTTTAGCGTCTGTTATAGACGATTAAAGCTTATTATGAGGGACTTTATGATGGAACCACAGTTTAAATTATGGGCGACGATCATCGGCTATATGCTGCTTGCATTAACGATTAGTACTTGTACTTCGTTGTGGATTCGATATCATTTGAAGCGTAATGACCTGCATCCACGTCGCGCGCTTAAAAAAAGATATTTAATTTTAAAAAGACGTAGAAAAAGGCTTGACAGCAAGCGCAGACCCTATTAAAATACGCACCACTTCAGCATAAAGGTGAAAGCAGCTGAAGCGTTGTACTAGTCCCCATCGTCTAGAGGCCTAGGACACCGCCCTTTCACGGCGGTAACGGGGGTTCGAATCCCCCTGGGGACGCCACTATTTGGCGTCACTTATTAGCAAATATGATTGTTAAGCGTTAGATAAGACTAATAAGCGTACCACTAAAACCCTATCACAACATACTGTGATAGGGTTTTTTTATGTGGATTAGTTTCTACTTTTCAGCATAAAACATATCTATTACGCCTTGTCCGTGCATCCTAACAACCACTTAATACCTGATTGTAAAAACAAAAAAAGCCAGCAATTTATGCTGACTTCATGAATACATATATAGATATTTAGAAAATCTTATCGGATAAAATCAGCCACAATAGCGCTAACACAATCAATCCACCCAATATGGTTTGGATCAAGAAAAATGCTTGGTGCTGCCCTACTACTTTGCCTAACGTTAACCCTAGCGTGCTGTATTTTATCGGCTGAGAATCAGTATCACCGGTCACTTCTTGCGCTTCATAATAGCCTTGCAGAATATCTAAAAACTGCTGCCATTCGTTTGACTTCCAGCTATCAGGTCTAAAAGGCATAAAGGCTTTTAGCTTAGGCTCATTAACCATCCAACGCTCAAGCGTAATAGAGCGTAATGACCATCCTTCAAAGCGGCGTTCATCAATCGCTGAAAAATCCAATATTTTTAAATCTTTGTGGCGATCATCTATTAACAAGCGATTTTTAAGGTTGGTCAGTGCTTGCTCAGTACCTTCGACATATTGAAAAAAGTAACCGTTGCCGTAGCAAAGAATACCCGTAATATCATCAATCTTATTCAGCTTATTTGCGACTTCTGCGATATCGTTAAGCGTACTAGAGTTGGATAGACCAGTAGACGTAATGTGGCTCAGATATACAAGCTGGCATAGATCTGGCATTACTGGATTTGTAGAATCAATCGTTGGTGACAATCAGCTTCTCCCTATAATTAGGTAAATGTAGCTAAGACAACCATACTCATTTTTAGAAAAAAACATAGAAGCAAGACGTTTCTAAATACAAATCGGCTTGGTATATTATTGATTTTATAAATATTTATATTAATTGTATTAAGTTGGTTACATCATAGGCTGTTTTAGTGATCAAAGCAATATATGTTTATGGCAAATAACAAGTTGTTAATATTGAACAATATTTAGA
>NZ_CAJHAV010000012.1:0-93728 GCF_904846475.1 Psychrobacter sp. LFX-11D | reverse complement strand
CGGGTTCAACAACGGGTTCAACAACGGGTTCAACAACGGGTTCAACAACGGGTTCAACAACGGGTTCAACAACGGGTTCAACAACGGGTTCAACAACGGGTTCAACAACGGGTTCAACAACGGGTTCAGGCTGATTATTGGACAATTCTAGCGTGTCATAAACGCTAGAATTGTCATACTGGCTTAAATGACTAGCCTCGTCATTTGAATAATATTTCTCATGTTGAGTAATACTATTATCAGCGCCAACATCCTGTTTATCATTGACACTTATATCAATATTCTCATAAACGATATTATCAGATTGAGTTTGTAATTCTAATGATGATGACACTGGCTCAGTGATTAACGTAGCGCTAGAGACAGTGGTAGTAGGTTTTTCTATAGCCGTTACTGTACTATCAGGTACATTGGCTAATATCTCATCAACCGGTAAGGGACGAAAAGCTAAGAGACGTAAAATACACATCTCAAGTGCTTGCATCGGCGTACTGGCAAGCTTTACGCCTTCCCGTGCTTGTACCACAATTTCATAATAAAGCTGTAATACGTCAGGGCTCATATGCTGGGCAAGCTGATCGATTTGCTGTGCTTGCGCTTCATTGACATTGAGAGCGACTTCGGGCAGCAGCTGACACAATGCCAACTGATGCAATAGCTCAGCGAGTCCGTCAAACATACTGCTAGCATCAACCATTTGCGCACGCATCTGCTCGATATGGGCAGCGACAGCAGGCTTATCATGATTATAGATATCTGTAATTAAGCTCACTAAGTCGGCCGCATCAATCAAGCCGAGCATCGAATTGACGGTCACATCATCAAGCGCACCTTGGCCAAAAGCAATGGCTTGATCGGTCAAGGATAAAGCATCACGTACCGAGCCTTTTGCCGCACTAGCCAATTGCCAAAGTGCAGGCTGTGTATAGCCTACTTGTTCTTGGGTTAGAACATTGGCTAAATGCTCACTGAGCAAGCTTTGCGACAAAGGACGCAACACGAACTGCAGACAGCGCGAAATAATAGTAATCGGCAGCTTTTGTGGATCCGTAGTGGCTAATAAGAACTTGACATGCTCAGGGGGCTCTTCCAAAGTCTTAAGAAGCGCATTAAAACTGTGTGTCGACAGCATATGCACTTCGTCAATCAGGTAGACTTTATAACGGCCTTGGCTTGGCGCATACGGCACATTATCCAGTAGCTCGCGCGTGTCCTCAACTTTGGTACGAGAAGCCGCATCAATCTCAATCAGATCAATAAAACGCCCTTGATCAATCGCCACGCAATTATCACACACGCCACATGGGGTACTGGTAATACCTGTATCACAGTTCAAACATTTAGACAAAATACGAGCAATGGTCGTTTTACCGACACCGCGCGTACCTGTAAATAGATAAGCGTGATGTAGACGATTGTAATCAATCGCATTAATCAATGCCTGTGAGACATGCGTTTGCCCAATCAACTCGTGAAAGTTTTTGGGGCGGTATTTGCGGGCTAAAACTTGATATTGCTGCGTCATAATGAATGCCAAGGTAAGTCGTAAAAATATAAGTAAAGCATCAAATTAGCAATTTATCTTAAAATCAGTTATCGAAGCTAAATGTCAAAAATAAGTGTCGAGCCTAACTATTGAATCTAACTATCCAAACCAGCTATCAAACTTAAGTCTCAAAACTAGGCTATGATTGAGCTCTCAATTGAGCCAATTGTTGATATAAACGCTGCGTATTCGCATCGATAAGCGATCCATGCTGATGGAAAGCATCAAGATGTACTTCGGTATCCACGCTATCTTCACAAGGTCTGACATCGATACCAATTAAAAACAGCTCTTGCATAACGGGCTGCTGCATTTGGGCGTTGAGCTCAAATAGCAAATCTTGATGACCAGCACGAACTTTATCTGCACTCAACGAGCTATTGCTATCTTGCGCATAAAATACCATCAAATAATGGCGACCAAATACATTATAAGAGTGCTCATGGCGCACATAACCTGTCCAGCGCGATTCTTGATCGATCGTTCTATGGGCCAATATTTTTTCTATTAAACACGCATAGGTGTACATGGATTCATCGACCAAAATATCAACCTGCTCTTTTGGCAATGGGTTACCCGCTTCATAACAGCTTTTGATTAAACTATTAAAAAGCTTGTACCACATTCGAGTATTCTTCTGAATCTCTGCCATCAGCGCTGCCGCAAACTCAGTATGGTTAGACTCTGCTGCTTTTATCAATCGTGGTTCAATCTGTGCTATCAATTCATGACTAACCAATTGCTCTTGAACTTCAATCGCTCTATGATGAAAATCTGGCGATTGTAAGAACTGCACAAGCAAAGTCGATTCATCTGCAAACGTCTCAAACCCAGTCAGTTTACTGCGATGAAACGCTAGATAGGCGGTCAAATCACTTGGTGTTACCAACTGGTTTAATATCTCAGCAAAGTTCTGGTAGCTAAATACTTGTAGAACGCTGTGTTCATCGTCCAAATCTAACACACAATCTTCAGCAAAGAACTGACTGCCATATTCATAACCAACCGCATAAGATGGCAATGATGAATACTGGTTTTGTAGATCATTATGATCGCAATCTTGATGCTGGACTGAAAGTGATGTTAATCCAATAAAATATACGGGTTTATTAGATGTCGCTTCATTTTTATGAGTGATAGCTTTATCGTTTTTGAGATAAAGATGTGCATGTTGCTTGATAAGCTGATTGACAACTTCTTTTCTCCATGTACGAACTTGAGTAGTATCAATGTCTTGCTTACTTGCCTGCATCACGACATCATTGACAATAAGATAAACCGTCGCATTAGAAAACTTGAAAACAAAATCATAACCCTGAAAATATTCAGGGCTAGTGATTTTCTTTTCTGATAAGTTATACAAAGACAAAAAACTCTGTTGAATCATCTGTTGCCAAATCGAGGGCGTTACTCGCTGATTGTCCATAGTATGCATAATGTCCCTATTAATTAAGTACTAAAAAACCATAGAAGGCTATTCCATCAAAGCGGAGAAAGCCATCTTATGTTCAGTTTAGTACTAGCATAGACTTATGGCAAGCAAACTATCTTTAACCCTCAAGCTTACGGCGCATATGTGGGAATAAAATCACATCACGAATACTGGCAGAGTCTGTCAATAACATCACTAAACGGTCGATACCAATACCTTCACCTGCTGTTGGCGGTAAACCATAAGACAAAGCTTCGATATACTCTGCATCGAAATGCATCGCTTCATCATCGCCAGCATCTTTTTCAGCAACCTGACCAAGGAAACGCTCAGCCTGATCTGCAGGATCATTAAGCTCACTAAAGCCATTAGCCAACTCACGACCACCGACAAACAGCTCAAAACGATCCGTAATCTCAGGGTTATCATCACTACGGCGTGCTAGCGGTGAGGTTTCAGCAGGGTATTCAGTGATAAACGTCGGCTGACGCAATTGGTGCTCAGCGGTTTCTTCAAAGATGATGGTCTGCAACTTACCCACACCAAAGACATCCTTTACCTGTTGCTTTAGCGTTGTCGATGCGTACTCTGCAAGATACTCACGATCGTTAATACGATTCATATCAAAGTTTTCTGCATATTTGGCAATCGCATCAGACATAGATAGACGTATAAATGGCGCTTTTAGGCTAATGGCTTCTTCTTGGTAAGTAATCTCGGTGGTACCTAAGATATCGATCGCCAATTCGTTAAATAAGCGCTCAGTCAAATCCATCAAATCATGATAATCCGCATACGCTTGATAAAACTCAATCATGGTGAATTCAGGATTATGACGGGTTGAAACACCTTCATTACGGAAGCTACGGTTAATCTCAAAGACTTTCTCAAAGCCACCAACGACCAAGCGTTTAAGATAAAGCTCAGGAGCAATACGCAGATATAATGGCATGTCTAACGCATTATGATGGGTCACAAACGGACGTGCCACTGCACCACCTGGGATCGGATGCATCATAGGCGTTTCAACTTCCATAAAACGCTCATTTAGCATAAATTTGCGAATACCGCTGATAACCTGACTGCGCACCATAAAGGTATCACGGGTCGTCTCATTGGTCATCAAATCAAGATGACGATTGCGATAGCGTGCTTCCACATCAGCTAGTCCATGAAACTTATTTGGCATTGGGCGTAATGCTTTGGTCAATAACTCAATCTCTTCAATATGTACGTACAAATCGCCTTTGCCTGAACGACCGATATAACCTGATACACCAACGATATCACCCAAGTCTAGCGATTTGATGTCTGCTAACGTCTTTTCATCTAACTCTTTGCGTGCCACATATAACTGGATACGACCTGTCATATCTTGGATAACAATAAACGCCCCACGGTTCAGCATGACGCGACCGGCGACATTCACCTGTGTTTTTTCGCCTTTAGCATCATTGTCAGCAATTTCTTGTTTTGAGATACCCTCAAAAGCTGCCTGCAAGTCTTGAGCATAATCTGTGCGCTTAAACGTATTCGGATAAGGCTGTTTACCCGAAGCGACGATATCATCCAGCTTGGCTTGCAATTGGGCAATCAGCTCATTAGCGTCTTCTGGAGCTTGCTCTTGATTGTTTTGCTGATTTTGATTATTAGGCTTTGACATAACACTCTCAAAATTATTAGATAATTAAAGGAATAAACAAACATTATAAATTTAAAATAACGACTTAAAATAAGAAGTTAAAATAAAGCAGCTACATAACAGTTATGTGGCTTTAGTATTAAAAATAAATAGTAAATTAATCAACACAGATAGCAGGCTGTGCCACACCTTTTTCTATGGTTTGATAACAGCCAAAACCGCTGCTGTCACTAGCGCATTGTCCAGACTGAGTTTTGACATTGGCAGCTATAAACTCACCGGTATTTTTGCACTTACCTTGGCAGTCGGTACTGTCTTGGCAAGCTTTTCCTGCATCGGTATAAGTCACCACACATTGATAGCAACCAAGGCGACCTTGCTGTAAAAACGCGCCACCCTTCGCAGTACACGCTTGTACAGTCTCATTAGGCGGATAAACACATGCTTGATAAGAAAAAGGGTCATTTTTATCATTCATTGCAGTATCATCGGTCTGCTTTGGCTGCACTGCTGTCGTTGATGAAGGCGTGACGCTACAAGCAGATAACCAAAACGCTATCAACATCGCGGCAATAGTCATCGCGATTTTGTTAAACGGTAATAGTAGCGATAAATTAGTTATCATGTGCATGGCATACGCCTCTTATATTATTGGCTGATGAAGTGCTTATTAAGCACCGCCAATACTTGCCATCAAGTCCGCTTGATGCTCACGTAACAGCGCATCAAGGATTTCATCCAAGTCACCTTCCATAATCGAATCAAGCTTATATAAAGTCAGATTAATACGATGATCCGTCATACGTCCTTGCGGGAAGTTATAGGTACGGATACGCTCCGAACGATCGCCACTACCGACCAAATCGCGACGTATCGTATCAGCGGCATCTACCTGTGCTTGGACTTTGACTTGCTGAATTTTTGATATCAGCATTTTCATCGCTTGCGCACGGTTTTTATGTTGACTGCGCTCTTGTTGACACTCTACCACGGTACCCGTTGGTATATGCGTCAAACGTACAGCAGAGTCGGTCGTATTCACGTGCTGACCACCAGCACCGCTTGAGCGGAAAGTATCAAAGCGAATATCAGCTGGATTCAAATCAACCGTATCATCAATTTCAACTTCAGGCATCACAGCGACAGTACAGGCTGACGTGTGTACGCGACCTTGGCTTTCTGTATCAGGCACACGCTGAACACGATGTACACCAGACTCAAATTTTAGACGACCATAAACGCTATTACCAGACACACGAGTAATGATTTCTTTATAACCCCCATGCTCACCCTCATTTGCTGACAAAATCTCTAAAGTCCAGCCTTGGTTCTGGGCGAATTTTTGGTACATGCGGAACAAATCGCCAGAGAAAATTGCCGCTTCATCACCACCTGTCCCTGCACGAATCTCAAGGAATGCGGGCACTTTATCGTTAGGATCTTTTGGCAGCATCATGAGATTAAGTGCTTCTTCCATCTCTACAATAGTATCGCGAGCACTGTCAATCTCTTCTTGCATCATCTCTTTCATGTCAGGATCTGATGCTTCTTTTAGCATCGCTTCTGCATCAGCCTGATCCGTTTCTGCACCAACATAGTTCTGCCATAAAGTGGTGATATCCATCAAGTCGCTGTGTTCGACGGACAATTCACGGAATGTATTGTTATCACTGATGACACTCGGGTCTGATAATAAGGCAGTGACCTCTTCATAACGGTCTACCATTTGGTCTAAACGCAGGCGTAAGGATTCTTTCATAAAAGGACTTTTAATTGAATAATTGAAATAAGACGGTGATTATAGCAAATTTTTGCGCTTAAATTAAAACCTCTCAGCAATCTTGTCAATATATGGACAAACTTTTCTGCTGCTTGCACCATATCGATGCTTTTTTCTGATAATTTGAATACAGCATCAGCTTTGCTTAAAATTTAAATAAAAAAATAGCCAAGAATATTCTTGGCTATTTTGATAATAACTAAAACTCAAGGCTTAAAAAATTACACCTTGCGGACGATTACCGACCCAATAGAGTAACCAGCACCAAACGAGCAAATAACGCCCAAATCACCGGATGCAAGATCATCTTTATAGCGATGGAAAACAATCATTGGGCTGGCTGAGCTGGTATTGGCGAATTCAGCAATGACACTCGGTACAATGGCTTTGTCTGCTTCTTTACCGATGACCGTACGCAAGATTAAATCTAGCATATTGGCATTGGCTTGATGGAGCCACATCATTTTTACATCAGAGGTTGGGATATTGTTTTCCTGCAAGTGCTCAGTAATGACTTCTGACACTTTTGGACAGACTTCACGGAAGACTTTACGACCATTTTGTAAGAATAATTTATCGGTTACTGGCTCTTTAAGATCCGGATACATCTCTGTTTGCGCTGCTAAAAACTCTGAGCGATCCATAAAACCGTATTCGTTTTTGATATTGGTCGAGAACTGAGTAAATAGCTTAGAGTTTAGAATCTCATAGCCTTTAGGTGTATCCAGCTCTTCGACGATGCAAGCAGTTGCGACATCACCAAAGATAAAGTGACTGTCACGGTTACGCCAGTTTAGATGCGCTGAAGTAATTTCAACGTTGACCACAGCGACGCGCTTAGCAAGACCTGATGCGATAGAACCATGTGCTTGTGATAGACCAAAAGTTGCGGCACTACAAGCTACATTCATATCATAAGCAAAGCCGCCCACCATACCGATCGCATTTTGAATCTCGATAGAGACAGCTGGATAAGTACGCTGAAAGTTTGAGCAGGCAAGGATGATACCATCTAAATCATTGGCCTCAAGTCCTGCATCAGCCAAGGCATCATTTAACGCGGCTACACCCATTTCTGCCATGATAGACAGCTCTTCGCCCAAGTTACGATAAGCGATAACAGGTGCCATGATGTCAGGATTTAAGATGCCGTCTTTTTCCATCACATAGCGTGATTTGATACCAGATACTTTTTCGATAAAAGCCGCTGATGAAGGCTGAAGAGCCGTGAGTGTGCCTGCTTCAATGTCAGCCGCGTGTTTTGTATTATAGTTTTCAACATACTGATTAAAGGACTCTACCAGTTCTTCATTACTGATGCTAAAAGGCGGGATATACAGGCCGGTGCCTGTGATACAAGTCGTCATGATACGCTTCCTTGTCTACTACTATGGTGCTTGAAATAAGCATAAGGTGAAGTAAAACAACAGTCGTCTAATTTTGGGTGAATGACTGTAAACTTAAAATAAGTGCCTTTATTATGCCTGAATATTATTATTTTTCTAATACTTTGTTACAAATAATCAGCTTCTTGCCAAGAATAAGCAAAGATTGACTTCATTTTGCGGCAGCTGCGTTATAATCAGCCTTGCTTACTCATGTTATTTGCATAAATAATTGGTCTGCATTTTGATTGTCTACATCTCTATTAAGAAATATCAAACTTATTATCTATTTTGGAATGACAATGGTGGAACTTTTGAATTGGTTATTTGGTCAGTATACCGACTATCCGACCTTGTTTATCGGGTTGGAATTGATTGCGGTTATCTTTGGGGTAGCCAGTGTACTACTCGCCAGCAAAACCAATATTTTGGTATTTCCTATTGGCTTGGTCAGCACCGCTATATTTGTCTATCTGTTATGGAATTGGCAATTATTTGGTGATATGTTTATCAATGCTTATTATACCATTATGAGTATTTATGGCTGGATAAATTGGTCAAAAAATAAAGAACTTACACAGCATCGAGACCATATAAACCCCACCGCTCAACAACATAACCAAGAGCTTAAAAACACTGATGCGCCAAACCTTATCCAAGTAGAACGTTTAGATAAAAATGACGTCCCTATATTGGCACTATTAGCCGCGGCAACTATAGCTTTTGTTGGTCTAGTTTATTATTTTAGACCAGTCATCAATAACAACTTCAGCTTCGATGGTGCTGAGCTTGGCATGCATCTATTTACGTGGATTGACTATACTGATATGTTGACTACGGCACTGTTTTTGATGGCGATGTGGCTGATGGCACGGCGCAAGATTGAGCATTGGCTTCTGTGGATTGTTGCTGATGCTATCTCAGTACCGCTCTATTTTTATAAAGGTTTGACCTTTACCGCACTGCAATACGTCGTATTTACTCTTATCGCAATTTGGGCTTATTATGAATGGCAACGCCGCTACCGCACACAATCTCACACAGCATACGCCTAAATCCGTCATCAAGGTTGCCGTTTTAGGCGCAGAAAGTACGGGTAAGACCACACTATGCCGTGACCTAGCCGCCCATTTTGGTTGTCCTTGGGTGCCAGAGTATATGCGCACCTATCTGCAAGAAAAATGGGATAAAGAGCAGCTGACCTGTACGTGGGAGGACTTGCTGCCTATTGCAGAAGGTCAGATACTGCTTGAGAATAAGTTGGCAAAGCAAGTATCACAAACGTCAAACGACCATCATTATTTATTTTGTGATACCAGCTTGTTTGAACTGATGGTTTATTCTAATTGGTATTATGGCGATTGCCCTGAAGTGCTCACCCAAGCAGCATTGGTGCATCATTATGACTTAATACTATTAACCGACGTTGATACACCTTGGATTGCTGATGACTTGCGTGATAGCCCGCATCAGCGCGATGAAATAAGCGCTTATTTTGCTGATCAGCTAACAGCTTATAACAAACCATTTCAATCAATTGGCGGCGCTCGAGAGGTGCGGGTTCAACAAGTGGTAAAATTGCTAGACGCATCTGAATTAAATAATAATGCTTAGGCTATTTAATAAACACTGTCAAACCTTGCACTCATTACTATCTTACGAGCTTAGTGTTTAAGGCTTTTGCCCAATTCCGGCAGTTATCTTCACAGCGCTCGCAAGGCTGATTGGCATCAGAGATAAAGTCCAAATATCCACAGTACATACAAGCGTAATATGTTCCTGATTCTATCTGCTCAACCGCCTGATACTGTTTCGGGAAAAGTGGCAGACCATAACCGGTGTCATCAGGTGGGTATAATAACAGGCTAAAATTGCCATCAGTTTCAAGCAAACCGGTACGAACCTGACCTAAATGCTCGACCCCCTGTTGGCGCATTTCCGCAAAAAACTCATCATGTGACATTTTCCCTTCTGCTATTTTGTCGTGTACCAGCATGCCATCTTCGACGATATATAAGGACTTACCCTCCAACAAATCTTCAAAAGGCTGATATTTCATCATGCCCCATGTACAGAGACGGTAAAGCAGTATTACCGTACTCATGATTAGTACCGCTTGGATAATCGGTAAATCCTCGGTAAACATCGGGTCACCTGCGATAGATCCCAGTGACAAGATGATAGTAAGCTCAAAGATAGACAACTGTCGAACGCCGCGCTTGCCGGTAAAGCGCAAAAATGAAATGATGAGCACAAACATGACAATGACACGTATCAGTATCTCAGCAGCAAATGTCCATGTTGTATCATGAATGAAAATACTTGCCCAATCCATATTTTTTTCCTTGTTATTATTTTTAATAATGGCATCAAAACCACTCTACTTAAAGCTGATCTATTTTATGCAAAAACTCACTTATTAATTGTAGGAATTATTTTTGAAAGTCACATTGTATACGCTGATTGCGTTAATAGCCTTTGCTGCAAACTCTCTGTTTTGTAGGATGGCCTTAGCAGAGGGTTATATAGACGCTTGGAGCTTTACCATTGTTCGCCTATTAAGCGCTGCTGTCTGCTTGAGTATGATCATGGCAGCTCAGTCCTACTACTTAAGACATCGCAAATTGAGACTTAGTCATTCTTTCAATGAAGAGATATTAAGTGAAAGAGGGAATTGGCTGAGTAGCATAAGCTTAGTTATTTATGCGCTGTGTTTTTCGATTGCCTATGTAGAGCTTGAGACTGGCACTGGGGCGCTGATTTTATTTTCAGCGGTTCAGCTCACTATGATTGGTTGGGGGATTTATAAAAAAGAGACATTGAGTCATTTGCAATGGATTGCCTTTGTTATTGCCATCACAGGGTTTGTATATTTGATGCTACCATCGGCCTCAATGCCTTCATTACTCGCTGCCATGCTCATGGCAATCAGCGGTGTGGCATGGGGTATCTATAGCATACGCGGCAAGACCTGTCTCTCACCGCTGCGAGCCACAGGTTTTAATTTCATCAGAAGTTTGCTAGCGATACCGATATTATTAGTCGCTGGTTTTATATATCAAAACATTATGGATGTGCAACTCATTCATATCGACAGTATCACCATGGCAGGGATATGGTTGGCGTGTGCATCAGGGACAATTGCCTCTGGTATTGGCTACAGCATCTGGTATATAGCAATGCCTTTATTAAAAAACACACAGGCTGCCGTTATACAGCTTTGTGTGCCCGTGCTTGCAGCTTTACTGGGCGTGGTGATTTTGTCTGAGCCGATCACTTTAACTTTTATGATAGCAAGTACTGTCATCTTGAGCGCAGTATTGGTCTTTATTTTAAATAAACAGCCATATTAGTCACAATATAAGGCGCTTATGCTGAAATGTTGTCTATAATGCTCATTTGAGGCGGCATCGCCATAGTGATAACAGGGTTTTTATAAATATCGCAGGCGATGGACGTTTTTATCAGGACTTTTTATTGAAGGAATTTTATTAAATGACAACCACTACTCGCCAAGAATACGACTTACTTGGTCATCGCGATGTGCCGGCTGACGCTTACTACGGCATCCAAACCTTACGTGCTTTTGAAAACTTCACTATGAGCGGTGTGCGCTTAACAAAGTTGGAGTATTAAATAATACCGTTAAAGATGCGATTGTCGCCGCGTGTGATGACTTAATCGCTGATAAATATCATGACCAATTTATCGTCGATATGTTTCAAGGCGGCACAGGCACCTCAACCAATATGAATGTCAATGAGGTCATTGCCAATCGTGCTTTAGAGATATTAGGTTATGAAAAAGGGCAATATCAGCATGTGCATCCAAATAATCATGTCAACCTTTCGCAGTCGACCAATGATGCCTATCCAACGGCGCTCAATGTTGCCTTGGATGACTATTGCACCCATTTGTTAGAAAAGATGGCCATACTGCATCAAAGCCTAATTAACAAAAGCATCGAATTTGCCGATCAATTAAAAATGGGACGCACCCATTTACAAGATGCGGTACCGATGACTGCAGGTCAAGAATTCAACGCTTTTGCAACGATGGTCAAAAAGGAGATGGCACGTATCGAGTCAACTCGCGCACTTTTTCATGAGATTAATATGGGCGGTACCGCTATCGGTACTGGCTTGAATGCACCTGCTGGGTATTCAGAGCTGTGTGCTGAGATATTACAAGAGTTGACTGGCAGACCTTATTATATCGCTGAAGATTTGATTGAAGCCACACAAGATACCAGTGCTTATGTTGCTTTGTCTGGCAATCTGCGTCTATTTGCTGCTCGTCTATCAAAGATTGCTCATGACTTACGCTTGCAATCCTCGGGTCCTCGTGCAGGATTGGCACAATATCGCCTGCCTGAGATGCAGCCTGGTAGCTCAATCATGCCGGGTAAAGTAAACCCTGTTATACCTGAGGTGGTCAATCAAGCGTGTTTTCATGTAATGGGTATTGATACCACTATCGTCATGGCATCAGAAAACGCTCAGCTACAACTCAATGTCTTTGAGCCAGTCATTGCTTTCAACTTATTTACCGGTATGAGCATGATGGCAAATATCTGTGAGATATTTGCCACGCGCTGTATCGATGGCGTAATGATGAATAATGAAGCGTGTAATACTGAAGTATTCAACAATATTGGTCTGGTAACCGCATTAAACCCACATTTGGGTTATGAGTCGTCTACCTATGTGGCAAGAAAAGCCCAAGAAACCGGTGGTCGTGTTTATGACATCGTTCTAGAAGAGAACCTGATGGATAAAGAGACGTTAGACAATCTACTCTCTCCTGCTAACATGGTATATCCAAAAGTCAAACTAACCCCTTAGTGTTTCTTTTTTAACGTAAAAAGGCTGAGTTAGCGATTGCTAATCCAGCCTTTTTTTATTTTATTCATATCTGCATTATTTGGGGAAAATCTATAAGCTATACCTACGCACTGTCTAAAGATTGTGAAAATTAAAAATTAGTGCGTGGAACTCGCCCTATATATTTACTCTAAAACGCTTAAGCCTGCGCGAGCAATACTTACGTCTTCATTGCCCTGTGCGCCGCCCACACCAATACCCCCAGCCACAATACCATCGATATAGACAGGAATACCGCCCGGCATGATCAGTATGTTTTCATCAAGGTACCTGATGTCGGCAGCAATACTACCGTCCGCAACGCCTCTAGCGATGACCGCTGTTTCTCTTTTTTGCGAATTGGCTGTATAGGCTTTTTTATAACTTGAGCGAATAGTGTGCACACCCGCTCGGTGATCCTTTAAAAAGGCCAGTATTTGCCCAGAACGATCAACCACCGTCACCGATACCATTAGACCATGCCTTTTAGACTCTATAAATGCAGCATTCACCATATCTTGTGCCATCTCGCCTGTGAGTAACGAGATTTTTGTATCTTTTGTCTCAGTACAAGAGACGCTATCCATAGCTTTAATTCCCATCTTCAATCCTTGATTTGATTTTATGAATAATTCATTGTCTTTGCATAACTCTCAGGCGCAAACTGCATAGTAACAATCAGCATGCTCACCAATGTGATAAGTAGCATCAGCCAAACGGCTTGAAAGCTACCTGACCACTCACGCAAAAATCCGGCAAAGTACGGAATAATTGCAGTAATAACAAACTAATACCTTGTACAAATGCGGTCACAGCACCAGCCAATGTAGGAGATGACAGAGATTCAAATACGACTGTTAACGTGAAAGAGATGCATTAATTTTGTAAAAATGATAACTGAAACACTGTAGAGGTTAGCAATCAGTGCATGGCGATTGCTTGAATATTTATTCCTCTAGAAAGGCTTGTAAGGTATAAGCTTAGCAGCCAGTGTCATGATAATGTCTAAGATATCTATATAAGCGGTTGAATAAGCTTTTTGATAATACGGACAAGAGTGTCATACTTTTAGAAAGTGGCAACTAAAAGCATGACCATAAAAATTTGCGAATGGTTACTGAAGTGCTTACTTTTATGCTAACTCATTTTATCCCATATCTTACTGAGACGCTTGGGCGATACCGCTATACGGGTTTTCATCGGCTGAGCAAACAGTTGAATGCGGTACTCCTCGACCATCCAGCGGTAATCGCTGATGACTTTATCATTAGCACGTCCTGCAAGTCTTTCCATATGTAAGTCAAGGGCATAGACGCCATCGAGGTCGGCTTCGACATTGTGCTCAAGACGATCGATACGAATCTCTAGCGCTTCCAGATAGCGTGGATACTGCTGCCAGTGGCTATAATCCATACGATAAACAAAATCAGCCAAATGCAAATCTGCTAACTGATCTTCAATATCTTCAATAGACTCGCCAAATATCTCTCGATCAAGCATTAGCATGCTTTGGCGAATACGTTGCCAGCGGGTATAAACGCTTTTGAGCGTTTTTATAACCGTTTGACCAACCAGCAAGAAGTTACTTAGTAGCACATCGAGCGTTTGGCTATACTCTTCAGGAGTAAAGGGTAGCTCCTCACTGAGTCCAACCGCAACATCATTAGCACTCTCAGGTAGGTCTGCCGTATGATCAAACAATACATAGTGCTCTTCGAGTGTTGCATCTAAAGTCGCATCAATGATGATAGTTTTAAGCTTTTCCATATCACCAAGCGGTGCGAATGCCAGTTTAAATATGTTGTCGACTTGACTGGTCAGCTGTTTTTTCTTTGAGCCAAGTCTGCTTTTGATTAGCGTTAACACCCCGATACGGTGCGCCTGCAGTGCTGCATTAACATCGGTATATTGATGGATAGATACCGCTCCACCTGCCTCATCAGCAACCAAAGCAGCAAACTGCTTCATAACCACCCCTGCGCTATGATGGTTTTTACTAAAGGCGAAGTGTTCAGGAAATTCTGTATGCGCACCTTGCTGCTCATTCACCGCTTGGCGAGTCTGAGAGGCATGGCGAATCTGTAGCGTTTGCAGATCGCGTCCTTTTTCGATGATACGGTTCTTATCATCGACCACGCAGATTTGTGGCTGCAAATAACGATCAATACTAGACGGATTAAAATGCTCGGCGGTGACTGACATAATGCCACGGCGGTTAAGTGCTTGGCAAAGCTGTTTTAATAACCCCTGTCCACCCGCAGGCTGCAACTCATCAAACAAACTATCAGCAGTATCAGGAATAGGTACAATCTGGCGACGAATGTCTTTTGGTAATGATTTTAATAACTGCAATACCAGCTCATAACGCCAACCGGGTACACCCCATAACAGCTCAATCGCATCAAGCTGCGGTAGGGCGACAAGCGGCACACGGATGGTTACCCCATCATCATCGCTTGCTGGATCAAAGATATAGCGTAGTGGCAGCTTTAAGTCACCCAGCTTCCAAACTTCTGGGAAATCGCCTGTGGTCGGTGCTTGGCTATTAAGCACGTCTTCATCGGTAAAGAACAGATACTTAGTATCGGTTTTTTCAACTTCGGCACGCCAGTCTTCAAACGTTTTGCGGCTCGCAATATGATCGGGGATTTTTTTATCATAAAACTGATACAAGGACTCTTCATCGACCAATAGATCACGGCGGCGTAATTTATCCTCGATGCGTTCAATGTCAGCAATTTTATCCATATTATGCTGTAAGAACGGTGCTTGTCTACCTAAATTTCCAGTAACCAGACCGTCACGGATAAATATCTCGCGCGACTCGCTTAGATTAACTTGCTCATAGTTGGTCAGTTGCTTGCTGATAATAATCAGACCAAATAAACTGATTTGGGCATAAGCTTTAACGCGGCCAGTTTTTTTCGACCAATGTGGCTCAAAGTAGTGATATTTTAATAAGTTACCGGCGGCTGAAATAATCCATTCTGGTTCAATCTTGGCAACGGTACGCATAAAGACTTGTGAGGTTTCGACCACTTCAAAAGCCATGACCCAAGGTGGTATTTGCTTAAAAACCGTACTGGCTGGGAATATTTTGGCTTTCTGCTGGCGAGCGGCTAAGTATTCACCACGATTTTCAGTTTTGTGAGCAATCGTAGACAACAGACCCGTCAACAATGCGCGATGTAAATTGGCGTATTTAACCGCTTTGAGTGCTTCATCTTCAATCGCGGTAGGGTCACTGTGAGTCACTTCTTTCGAGGCATGCTTGTCAGCAGTTTTTGCCTCATTAGCATCAGTCAGCTTAAGATCAGTGACCATTTGTACTAACTGACGATGGGTTTGACTCCACTCACGTACACGCGGGAAGCTTAGATAGTTTTTCTTCGTAAACTGCTTACGCTGATTGCCAGACAACTTATTGCCATCTTCGTCTTTCTCAAACAGGGCTTTCCACAGACTTAAATAGAATAAAAAATCAGAATCATCTTGGCGAAATTCAGCATGCTTCTGATCCGCTTGCTGGCGCTTATTTACTGGCCGCTCGCGTGGATCTTGGACAGCAAGCGCCGCAACGACAATGAGCATTTCTCGGATACAATCAAAATCGCTACCAGCTACCAGCATACGTGCCAGCCTTGGATCGATTGGCATACGTGCCATCTTTTGACCAGTCGGTGTCAGAACCAGATGATCCAGACCCTGTTTTGATTTTGGCTTGTTAGTTTGTTTAGCTGAAGGTACGTCGTTTTTAGCAGTAATCGCGCCTAACTCATCAAGCAATTTATGTCCATCAGTAACCAAGCGACTGTCAGGCGGCTCAATAAAGGCGAAATCATCGACGCTTCCTAGGCGCAGATTTGCCATTTGCAAAATAACGGATGCTAAGTTAGTGCGTAAAATCTCAGGTTCCGTAAATTCAGGACGACCAGTAAAGTCCTCTTCGCTATATAAACGAATACAAACACCCGGCGCAACACGACCACAACGCCCTTTACGCTGATTGGCAGCAGCTTGCGAGATGGCTTCAATTGGTAAACGCTGTACGCGCGAACGATAAGAATAGCGTGATATACGCGCAAAACCCAAATCAATCACATAGCGGATACCCGGTACGGTCAATGCCGTCTCAGCGACGTTAGTCGCGATAACAATACGTCGGCCGCGACCTGATGGCTGAAAGATACGCTGTTGCTCTTCGTAAGTCTGCCGTGCAAATAGTGGCAACACTTCTGTATGCTTAGGTCCATGACGCTCAAGTACTTCCTGGAGCTCACGAATCTCAGCTTCAGTGGCTGCAAATATCAAGATATCTGCTTGATCAGAATGACCTTTACTTTGTGCATCGCTAAAGCATTCTTCCACTGCAGCAACCACCGCACGTGGCAGATTTTCTTCAAAGTCGTCGTAGCTATCATCGTCTGAGCTGGTTACTGGCTCATCTGTTAACGGACGATAACGCACTTCGACAGGGAAGCTTCGTCCTTCGACATTAAAAATAGGCGCAGGAATTTGCCGTTTAAGCTTATTATCGTAGCGACTAAAGTATTCACTAAAGCGTTTAGTGTCCAGTGTCGCTGAGGTAATAATGACTTTTAAATCAGGGCGCTTTGGCAGCAGTTTTTTTAAATAACCCATAATAAAGTCAATGTTTAAACTACGCTCATGGGCTTCATCAATAATAATAGTATCGTATTTGCTCAAAAAACGATCATGACCAAGTTCAGCAAGCAAAATACCATCAGTCATTAGTTTAACGACAGATTGCGCTGTGCCTTGCTCGTTAAAGCGAATCTTGAAGCTGACCGTATTACCAAGCTGCTCGCCCAATTCTTCAGCGATACGGTTTGCCACACTGCGTGCCGCCAGTCGTCGAGGCTGTGTATGCCCTATTTGCCCACGTATACCGCGCCCTGCTAACATTGCTAACTTAGGCAGCTGCGTAGTTTTACCTGAGCCTGTCTCACCTGCAACGATAATCACTTGGTTATCGATGATTGCCTGAATCAAATCATCACCACGTTGGCTAACAGGGAGATCATGATTCAGTTTTTCTGCCAGCCTATCTGGAATGCTCTCTATACGCGCTTGCACCGCTTGTTGCGAGCGAGCTTTTAATTGCTCATATTGCGCGCGTTTTTTATCCAAATCATTGCTATTTTTAACATTGTTTTTGTCATCCGTATTGCTATTTTTATTAGCTGACGATTTTGCACGTGCCAGCTCACGCTCAAGGCGACTGAGATAATACTCGTCCTTCGCGAGCACAGTTAAATTAGCAACAGAAATAACCTGTTGAGTATCCACACTTTTCTGCGTATTTTTTGTCTCGGCGTTCAGATTTTCGGCTTGTACAGGCTGGCTTTTTTCTTGGTTTTCTTTTGAAGTATCAGGCATATTTACTTAGGCTATTTATTATTTAGAAGTAGTTAGATTATGGGGATAATTGAGCTGCGATTCAAGTTACTCGTGTATGGCCTAAACTTGAGTTGTTGCTTATAGAACGTATCAAATTTATAAAATAACCAAAAATCTCACGGAGATAAGGAGTGATTAGACGTATCTCTTAAAACTCATAAACTCATAAACTCATAAGCAACAATTAATATTATCACAGTGCTAATTTTTTAAGATTTTTAATACTTAAATATCCTACGTATTTTTTATCTTCTATGACATTTATACTTTTATCAAGCGCTCTGGCAAGAGGCTCGATAATGATTTTAACATTTGAGATAAGATCATTGACGTTATATATGTTGTCTATATCTACTTCAAACTTGTCATCAATATGTGAAGCAGCGTTAAAAGGCGATGCTTTATCTTTAAAAGTAAATTGTTTATAAAATTCGCTCTGTTTTGCTTGTTTAACTGCATCTGCTTGGCTATCAGCCACGATAAGTAGCTTATAATGAAATTCTTCAAAACTGCCCTGCTGATAGCCGCCTAAATTGATAAAGAATAGCTTTAAGTCGTTGGCGCACTCTGTTTGAATATTGGATTCCACTAATTTAATCGCATAATTATCAACTTTGCTAATAGCGCGGTATGAATCAATATGCCACTTATTTTTCACTTCAGGCCAATGATTATTGATATCTGCTATTAATTCATTAACCTGATTGGCCACGCCAAAAAATATATCATGTTGTTCAATCAACCGTCCTTTGGGACGACCGCCTAATTGAATCATATATAGGGTTGGCATTTTAGAGATTCCTTAGACATCTTATATGTTCCTTGTTAGATAAACCTAGTCAGTTAATAGTCATCCCAATCTGCTTTGAGCAGCTAATACATCAATGATAACAAGAAAGAAACGATAAGTATTTTATACCGACATTATGACTACTAGTAAATGAAAAACCCAATGTTTAAGAATCACTTAAACATTGGGTTTGTTCGGTTATAACTGTTTTCACTTATAGGTTATAGTAAGAAAAAATATGCCCACAAACCTATGATAAAGGTAGAAATAATATTCAGTATGACACCAACACGTATCATCTCTGTCTGCTTAATAAGACCCGTTCCAAAGACAATAGCGTTTGGTGGCGTGGCAACTGGTAGCATAAATGCGCAAGAAGCACCGATACCAATAATCATGACTAATACTGCAGGTGGCAGACCCATTTGCTCAGCAATAGCCGCAAACACAGGGACTAACAAGGCAGCAGAAGCCGTATTAGAAGCAAATTCTGTCAAGAATATAATGAATGCTGCAACTGCCAGTACCACGACGATAAGCGGTGCAGAGGACAGTCCATTAGCAACTGCTTGACCAAGAACCAACGATGCGCCTGAAACTTTTAACACCGTTGATAGCGCAATACCACCACCGAACAACATGAGCACGCCCCAGTCAGTATTGTCAGAAACTTGCTTCCATGAGACCAACCCTAAGCTGACCACTGCTGATGCTGCTAACAGTGCCACAATAGAATCAACATCATCAATATTAAGTGCGGCACCAATTTGTTTCGAGAGTATCCAGCTTAACGCTGTGACGATAAAAACAATAATCGTCAGTACACGCGGCTTATTCCATGCAATAGCCTCATCATCTTCGTTCAGCGTGACCTGACGATTAAGATTGGGCTTGAGGAATAAATACATCGCACCGAGCAATAATGGCAACAGCACCAACATCATCGGAATACCAAACTTCATCCAATCGACAAACGCGATATCCAGTGCTTTTGCAGCAATAGCATTGGGTGGTGAACCAACGATCGTACCCAAACCACCAAGGCTCGCAGAATAGGCAATACCTAATAGTACGAACACAAAAGTGCCACGGTCTTTTTCGCGGTCAACCTGCGTTAGAATACCAAGCGCCAGTGGCAGCATCATCGCAGCGGTCGCGGTATTTGATATCCACATCGATAAAAATGCGGTGACCCCAAATATTAGGAATACCGCATTCCTCAGATTACCACCTGACATGGACAGAATCTTGAGCGCTATTTTCCTGTCTAATTGCTGCACATGCAATGCCGCCGCTAGTGCAAAGCCACCAAAGAACAAATAAATAATTGGATTAGCAAAGCTTTGTAAGCCAATTTCAGCATCGAAATCCGGTAAACCAATTAGCGCTCCTATGACCACCACCAATATCGCTGTAATCGTCACATGTACCGCTTCAGTTAACCATAAAACGCCGATAAAGAACAACATGGCGAGGCCTTTATTGGCACTGATATCATACGGCAATACATTATAGATAAACAGACTGATAACCGCCGCGATAGCGACCACTATCAATCCTTTACCGGTACCTTTTGGGAAGGTATCTGTAAATAAATACTCATTGCCATCGTTAGGAAGATGGCTATCTAGTTTTTTCTCTGACATATAATGTCCTTATTGTACCCAAAGACGGTGTTAAAAATTATAAATATAAAGACGTATTTCAGCCGTTAACCATACCTTTATAATCGTACTTAATAACAGTGCTTACAAAAACAAGGTGCCATCATAGCAGAAATATTATCCACAAAATTATTATCAATATAGACATATTGATAACCTTGTCAGAAATATACTCTTTATTTCATCTACCCAAAACTAATTGGCTTTATAGGTATGGATTTAAGTCTATTTTGAAAAACCAGAAGTCAGTTTGATACAAAGTTACATACCGTCACTAAATATGTTCATATCTTCCCTGTACAACTCATAAGCTGTATCACATACTGAGTTGGTGAAGAACGTTAATAAAAACAAATAGGAGATTCTCATGGCAGATGACAACAAAACTGACTCAACGACGAAAATGGCACCAAAAGACATCAACCAAGATGGATTGGCTAAAGAAGATCAGCAGCGTACTGACGATTCTGCGTTAGATATGATGCAAGGGTTGCACGAACATGAAGACCATAAAGAAGACGATCAGTAGTCTGTTTGGATTCTATTGAAATAAAATTTAAAAATGAAAAAGCGCTTATCAAACTGATGGGCGCTTTTTTCTTGGCTGTCTTTTCTCTGGTAGATTGTCTGATACATAGTTGTATACGAAGGCTGCGCTCAAAACAATAGTAATAGGCAAAAACAACGCACCATAGCCCACTCTGGCATATAAAAAAGCACCTACAGCACTGCCAGCGCAAAAACAGTACCAAATAATCGCCTGAAAACCTAATGTTGGCTTACTGATGCGACGACCCGCCAGCCAATTACCGATGGCAGCGCCCATATCTGAGGTTAGTCCTGTTAAATGCGTGGTACGAATCACTGCACCGCTATAAGTGGCAACCATGGCATTCTGTAAGCCACATGCCATAGCAGCGGCAAGCTGTCCTAGATAATCATGCTGCTGGTATAACCAATAGCTTATTAACAATAATGCCGCTTCAATATAAAGCGCATTGCCATAACGTCGACCAAGCTTCAATGATGTCTGACCAATGACAAAGCCACTCAAAATTGCCCCTGCCAAAAACGACAGCAGTAACGCGCCGATAAATAAAAGGCTTCGAATGTCTAGATAAGCGATGGCAGCGGCAAACAAGCTTACGTTACCTGTCACATGCGAGACAGATAAATTGGTAAAACCCATTAATGCTGCCGTATTGACACAGCCTGCACTGAATGCCAATACGGCGCCACCCCACAATATCCATCTTGGTAATTTGGTTATCATATTCGTCGCTTAATGGCTTATCAGCAAAAAACCCATAGTATAATCAAAAAAGACAGCCGATTGGCTGCCTTCCTTACTTCTCATTATATATCGTTGAGAATTGCCTTTTAACTATTTAGGCTCATCAAGCATCATTAGCTGCTCGCTGATCGCAACCGTATTGAAGCCTGCATCAACAAACATAATCTCACCAGTGATACCTGACGCCCAAGGCGACAATAAAAATAGCGCGGCATTACCGACTTCAGCTTGAGTAATATTACGCTGTAGAGGTGCAATCTTTTCACTGATATCAAGCATTTTACGGAATGACTTGATGCCACTGGCGGCAAGCGTACGAATAGGGCCTGCCGAGATCGCGTTGACGCGAATGCCCTCACCGCCCATAGAAGTTGCAAGGTAGCGAACACTGGCTTCAAGACTCGCCTTTGCCATACCCATGACGTTGTAGTTTGGCAATACTGAAATACTGCCTTCATAAGTCAACGTCAACATTGAGCCGTGGCGCATAGCAAGTAGCTCACGCGACGCTTTTGCCAATGCCACAAAGCTATAGCTTGAGATATCATGGGCGATATGACTGCCTTCACGGGTTGTCGCATTGACAAAATCACCATCAAGCTGATCCATCGGTGCAAAGCCAATTGCATGTACTACGCCATTGATGCCATCGCCCCAATGGGCAGTGACTTGCTCAAAACAAGCCGCAATAGACGCATCTGATGCCACGTCACACTCAAGGACTAAGTCAGCCTCAAATGCTTGAGCCGCCATATCTACCCGTTTTTTGATTTTATCATTAGGATAAGTCAAAATTAACGACGCGCCTTCACGATGTAGTGCTTCAGCGATTGCCCAAGCGATAGATAGTTTGCTAGCGATGCCTGTAACAACAAAACGCTGTCCTTGTAATAGCATAATATTTCCTTTTAAGTCAATTTAGGTCATTTAAATGATCGATTATTTTTAATAGTTGGCTAACAAATAGCGAGTGGAAGTATCAATTGAAAGATGAGTTATTATACACGAATTGATTTAAGTAAACAGTCGTAAACTGTATTTGCTTACACTGTATTAATGCCTAATCCCGCTCAATAATACCATTTAATATTGATAAAACGGTGAACTACCGGCTACAGCAGTATGAAGTTAAGTAGATTTCGAGTATAATCACAGCCCTCCCAGCTTGCACAATTTTTATAATAATCCTTTACAACCATTGTTTGTAACTAAGGATTTAGCGTTAAGCTACACCCACATTTTGGATGGCTGCCAAACTTATGAGCAATACTGCAACAATAGCATCAGACTACCAAGAAAGCATCGAATCCTATCGCCAGCTCATCGCCTCAACGGGTGAGGACTTGCATCGTCCAGGACTTGAAGATACCCCAACACGTGCTGCCAAAGCATTTGCGCATTTGACCAAAGGCTATCATCAAAGCTTAGATGAAGTCGTTAATGACGCTTTGTTTCCATCGACCAACCGTGAGCTGGTATTGGTGCAGAATATTGAGTTTTATTCATTGTGCGAGCACCATATGTTGCCTTTTCACGGTGTAGCACACATTGGTTATTTACCAAACGGTCAAGTGTTAGGGTTGTCTAAATTTGCTCGTATCGTCGATATGTTTGCTCGTCGCTTGCAAGTTCAAGAAAATTTAAGCGAACAAATAGCGCAGACGATTATGGATGTGACGGGCTGCCGCGGTGTGGCAGTAGTAATGGATGCTGCTCACATGTGTATGATGATGCGCGGTGTCAATAAGCAACACTCTACTACGCGCACAATGTCGATGTTAGGTGAGTATGTACATGACAATCAAGCGCGCAATGAGTTTTTAGATGCTGTACCGAAGCGTAAACCTGCTTTTTAATAGACTAAAAACGTTAAATTTAAAAAAAGGATACCTAGTTAGGTATCCTTTTTTAATGCAAACTATTCACGATTTTCAGTCATTAAACAATGTTGAAAAGCCATTAAAGATTGTCAAACAATGCCTAGCTAGCTGATTTTACGTCATTAATCCATTTACCATAGCCAGCCGCTTCCATCTGCGCCAGTGGAATAAAACGCATTGCTGCTGAGTTCATGCAATAGCGTTTACCCGTCGGTGCCGGACCGTCGTCAAATACATGACCGACGTGTGAATCTGCATAACGGCTACGAATCTCGGTACGGGTGCCAAATATTCCTCGATCTGCCTTTTCCACGACAAAGCTAGCATTCAGTGGACGAGTAAAGCTCGGCCAACCTGTACCGGACTTGTATTGATCACGAGACGAATATAATGGTTCACCTGATACTACATCGACATACAGTCCAGGTTCTTTATTATCCCAATATTCGTTATCAAAAGCGCGCTCAGTACTATCTTCCTGAGAGACTTTATATTGAATGTCACTTAGTGATTTTTTAAGATCAGCTTTTGTCGGTTTTACAAAGGTATCTGGGTCAAAGCCTGCACTTGTCTTAATTGTCAACGGCTTTACTGCAGCTGACGAGGTATTCGACATTTCTGACTTTGCACTGGTTACAGTCGGTTTGAATTGGTTGAAATCCAACTCATATTTTTTACCATAGACACTTTCAATGAACTGGTAGCGACCAGAGTTAAACGTATAAGCTTTATAACGTAGTGGATTCTTTTTGTAATAATCCTGATGATACTCTTCTGCTGGATAAAATTCGCTAACAGGCACAATCTCGATTACGACTGGCTTTTTATAGACGCCAGAGGCTTGCAGCGATTGCTTAGCAGCTTCGGCTATCTGCTTTTCTTGCTCACTATTATAAAAAATAGCTGGGCGATACTGGGTGCCTCTATCTACAAACTGACCTTTATCATCAGTAGGATCAGCGATTCGCCATAGGGCTTGAACAATACCATTGTAGGTAATCTTGGTCGGATCATAATAAACTTGAGCCGCTTCAGTATGCCCTGTGCCACCAGCTGAAACAGTACTATAAGTTGGATTTTTAGATTCGCCACCTGTATAACCTGACACTACCTCTACCACACCAGGAATCTTTTCATAACCCGCCTCGACACACCAAAAGCAGCCACCAGCGACCGTTGCTACTGCTAAGTTAGGGTCGGTAGGCGCATAAGGATTTTCAATCGAAACATTTTTTATCGTAGGCGGTTTTTCAGTGGAGGCGCAACCGACATAAAAGACACTGCTCGCTACTATCGCCATGCCCACGACTTTAGCTGGTAATTTATAATTCACTAATAATCGGTGTGTCATGAAAGGCTCCTAAGGGTAATATCATGTAACCCTTGGGTCTCACAGAAATATTCCTAAAGTGTTGTTTATATACACCATATTTAATGAATGGCCATAAAAAAATCTTATTACCCTTCGGTAATAAGCTTTTTATTAATTCATCACTAGGTTATTCATTTAGCAAATCATCTATGCAACTTTATCGCTCTTAACATCAGTATCGGCATGCTCATCACTGGCTTGCTGAATCTTCGTTAAAATGCTCTTGATTTCAGACGCAGACAAATATGTTGGCACTGCATAGGTATCACTGACTTCTTTAGCTGCGGCTTTAGCAATGCTATCAAAGTCAGTGGTTTTCATACCTTTAACCGTTGGATCGATATTTAAAGTGGCAATCAATTCGCGAACTTGAGCGATAAGATGATCTGCAATCACAGCATTACTTTTGCCCGCTTGACCATCCTCAACCATACCCGTTTTTCTAGCCAGCTCCGCCAGTCTTTTTTTGCTTGCCTGACGATTGACATCAAGTACATAAGGTAACACGATGGCATTGGCGCGACCATGAGGAATACTATAATACGCACCAAGCTGATGAGCGATGGCATGGACATAGCCAAGGCCCGCTTTATTAAAGGCAATACCGCCGTAGTGAGCGGCAATGCCCATTGCTTCTCTGGCTTTGAGATTGCCGCCGTCTTTATATACTACTGGCAGATTCTGCATAACTGACTTCACCGCAGAAGCCGCATAATAGTCGGTCTCGACGCTCGCATTAGCACTCATCCAAGCTTCTAAGGCGTGGGTCAACACATCGATACCCGTATCCGCTGTGATATGAGCCGGCATCCCTTTCATAATAACTGGGTCAATAGCGGCGGCTAATGGCACCATTCTTGGGTCGATAGATAGTGCTTTTTGATGGGTTTTATCATCTGATACAACTGCACCAAGTGTCGCTTCCGAACCAGTACCCGCAGTTGTAGGCACACAGTACAGCGGTACAGAAGGCTTTCGTGCTTTGAGTATGCCGATAAGTTGCTGCGGCTTGCAGTTGTTGCCTTGTGACATAGCAATCATTTTAGCTGCATCAATCACAGAGCCGCCGCCGATAGCAATAATAGAATCGCATTTAGCATCAACGGAGATGCGTAGCCCTTCTTCAACCACTTTAAAAGTAGGGTCTGGCGTAATACCGTCATAGACTTTATAGCGGATATTTTTGCTATCTAGATAATCAGTGACTTTTGCAGGTATACCAAGCTTATTCAATACCGCATCAGTGACGATAAAGACATTGGTGCTACCTTCATTAATCAACATGTCGCATAGCTCATCACAAGAGCTTTCGCCGACGAATAACATCGGTCTTCTAATCGGGATAACATAAGCGAAGGCTTTTAGTACTTTGGCGCGTGTCTTGGCAACGGCTAAATAGCCAGCATGCTGTAATCCATCGGTACTTACTAACTTACTACTTACTAACTTACTACTTACTAACTTACTACTTACTAACTTATTACTTACTAACTTATTACTTACTAATTTAGCAATACTATTTTGTTTTTTCATGGGTATAAAAATCCTTTTTTAATGATGCTTTTAATGGTAATAATGACCGTTTGAACTAACCGAATAAATCAAGGTTCAAATAATATACATAGGACTAGGTTCTATATAAAGTAAACTACTGTCCAAACTTATTGTACCATTGCGATTTTTGGTATGTCGCTATTAGTATGAACTGCTATGTTCTGAGTATTTAGTATCATTTACTTAGGCTATATCACATTCGCCTGAAATAATTGCTTTGCATACGGATGTTGTGGATTATTAAACACGTCTTCGGTACGCCCAAACTCAATGCACTTGCCTTCTTTTAACACTATAATTTGCTGACACAAAGCACGGACTACTTTTAAATCATGACTGATAAACACATAGCTGATTTGCAATTTTTCTTGAATTTCACGTAGTAAATTCACTACAGTGACTTGCGTAGTGCTATCAAGCGCAGACGTTGGCTCATCCAATATTAAGAGACTTGGCTGCATAATGAGTGCGCGAGCCAGAGCCACCCGTTGACGCTGACCACCTGATAACTCGTGCGGATAACGCTGCGCAAACTCTAACGGTAAATGCACGGTAGCAAGACTGCTCATTACTGCCTGCTGACGTGATACTTTAACAACGCCTTGTACTAACAACCCTTCTTCGACGATTTCCATGACAGTCATACGGGGATTAATACTGGCAAATGGATCTTGAAAAACCATTTGAATCTGTGAGCGGAAGGTGCGCAAATCACGTTTTGATAACGCCGCAATATCTTGATTATTCACCATTATCTGACCACTGACACGCGCTTGATTGCTAATTAACTGGCTTAACGCAAGCGCTATGGTAGTTTTCCCTGAGCCTGACTCACCAACGATGCCCAATGCCTGACCTTTTTGCAGGCTCATATCGACATCTTTAACAGCCTCGAACCAGCGTTTGGTACCACCAAACAGACTTTTTTCAATTGGAAACTGTACTTGCAAGTTATTTACTTTCAATACAGTTGGTTGCTGATTCTCAGTATCAAATAAATCTAATGCTTGTCCAAATTCTTGTTTGATAAGCGAGCGGGTATATTCTGCTTTAGGCTGACTAAATACCGCTGCCGTTCTACCCTGCTCAATAGTCTGCCCTTGACGCATAACGATGACTTCATCACTGTAGCGCCTGACCAGATTGAGGTCATGGCTAATCAATATCATCGCCATATCATGCTGACGTTTAAGATTGTCTAATAGAGCGAGAATCTCATGTTGCAAGGTCACATCAAGCGCAGTGGTTGGCTCATCAGCGATTAAGATGTCAGGTTGCTGCGCTAATGCCATGGCAATCATCACCCGCTGACGCTGACCACCCGATAACTCATGTGGATAGCGATTTAGCTTATCAGTAGGATCGGTGATATTGACATCATTTAACAAGGCGATACTTTTTTCATGCCATTGATTTTTGGATACTCCGATTAGACGGAGCGATTCTGCAATTTGTTTGGCAACTGTATGCAATGGATTAAGCGCTGTCATTGGCTCTTGGAACACCATGCCGATGCGCTGACCACGTACATCACGTAGAGCTGCATTACGTGTTCTATCGTTGGCTATCGGTAATGTAGTCATTCCCAATGTATCTGCTAACTGCACTTTACCAGTAACGGTCAAGCTATCTGGGAGCAAGCCTAATAGCGCAAGACTTGCGATCGATTTACCAGAGCCTGATTCACCAACGATGGCTAGTGTTTGACCTTGCCTGAGCTCATACGTTAGCTTATCGACTAAAACAGTACCCAAAGTAGTTGCGATGTTAAGCTTATCCACTGTCAGCATGAGCTTATTTGATATATTGCTATGATTGTCATTTAAAAGACTATTTTGCTCAGTAGCAGTTGTCATATTCTCAGTTGTCATATTAAGAGCGCCTCGGATCAAAGGCATCACGCAGTGCTTCGCCAACGAAGATGAGCAACGACAAAATAAAGGTTAAACTAAAAAATCCCGATAAAGCCAGCCAAGGCGCATCAAGGTTGTTTTTCCCTTGTACCATCAGCTCACCCAGCGACGGTGACCCAGGCGGTAAACCATAACCTAAGAAATCTAGCGCTGTTAACGCAATAATATTGGCCGTTAAAATGAACGGCAGCTGTGACAAGCTTGATGCTAAGGCATTGGGCAAGATGTGCCTTAGCATGATTTGGCTGTCGGAAGCCCCCAGATTACGCGCCGCACGCACATAATCAAAGTTACGCGCGCGCAAAAACTCTGCCCGTACCAAACCAACCAATCCCATCCAGCCAAACAATAACATCATCGCAAATAGCATAAAAATACTAGGGCTAAATAAGCTGACCAAAATAATAATCATAAACAGCTGCGGCATACCGCCCCAAACCTCCATGAAGCGCTGACCAGCCAAATCTATCCAACCACCGTAATAACCTTGTATCGCACCGACGATAATACCAATTAATGCACCGGCAAGTGTCAATGCCAGACCAAATAATAATGACACTCGCATGCCATACAGTATACGCGCCAGCACATCGCGACCCAAGTCATCCGTACCAAGCCAATTCTGGCTATTGGGTGCCGCTGGATATGGAATACCCAGCTCAACATTTGGCGTCTGATCAGCAAACGGAATGATCGGCATCACATAATAACCCTGATCATTAATCAGTGTTTGTACCGCAGGATCTTTGTAATTGGTCTCGGTCTCAAACACCCCGCCAAAAGTCGTCTCAGGATAGGCTTTTAGTACGGGGAAGTAGTAATTGCCTTGATACTGTACAAGTAGCGGCTTGTCATTGGCAATCACATTTGCTGCCATACAGATGACAAATATCAAGGCAAAAATGAATAGCGATATGACACCAAGACGATTTTGACGAAAGCGATTAAGTCGCGCCTGCCAGATAGGATTTAGGCGACGTTTTTTTTCTATAGCAATAGCAGATGCGCTTGAGTGCATTGAAGGTAATGGATGACTTGACATTAGCGCCCCTCAAAATCGATACGGGGATCAATTAAGTGATAACTTAAATCACTGATTAACTGTAATAACAGTCCGACCAAGGTAAAAATAAACAGCGTGCCAAATATCACGGGATAATCACGCTGCTGAATGGCTTCGAAACCTAACAAGCCCAAACCATCAAGTTTAAAAATAATCTCAATAAGGAAATTACCGGCAAAGAAAATGCCAACGATAGCCGCTGGAATACCGGCGATAATAATCAGCATGGCATTACGAAACACATGTCCATATAGCACTTGACGCTCACCCAAGCCTTTGGCACGAGCAGTAAGCACATATTGCTTGCCGAGCTCTTCTAAAAAGCTAAACTTGGTCAAATAGGTCAAGCCAGCGAAACCACCAACCGTACTTGCTAGCAGCGGTAGCGCCAAATGCCAAAAGTAATCTTTGATTTTACCCAGCACGCTCAATTGATCAAAATTCTCAGAGGTCAAGCCTTGCAGTGGAAAGATATTCCAGTAGCTGCCACCTGCAAAAAACACTAGTAATATAACGGCAAATACGAAAACGGGAATCGCATGGCCGATAGCTAGTAGCATGGCTGTGACTTTATCAATCCCTGAGCCATGATGCATGGCTTTATAGACCCCTAGTGGAATCGCTATCATATAAATCAGCAGCGTGCTCCAAAGCCCAAGCGAGATTGAAACGGGTAGCTTCTCGATAATCAAATCAGTGACCGATTGCCCTTTAAAAAACGACTCCCCAAAATCCAGCTGGGCATAATTTTTTAGCATTAGCCAAAAGCGCTCAGGCGCGGATTTGTCGAAGCCATATTGTGCATTAATCGCCGCCACCATCTCTTCTGATAGGCCGCGCGTGCCTTGATACGTACTATTATTACCTGAACTACCCGCACCAATATTACCGCCCAAGGCATTGTCTTTTGCACCTTGCTCAATCATGGCGAATTGCTGCTCAACAGGACCGCCGGGCGCTGCTTGTACAATGACAAAATTCGCCAGCAATATCAAAAATAGCGTCGGTAATATCAATAACAACCTTTTTAAGATATAACGACCCATAATGGCGGCTTCCTAATAGTAAGAAATATGGCAATAGAAAGAATGCGCAGCTAATAACTATCAAAGCGTCAGTCAAAGCATTGATTAGAATTTAAAAGTTATTTTTAAGCTCACGTAGAGCTGCAAATACAGTCAAAGATTTATCATCATCGGTATTAAACTGAGCCTTTACACCTGCAATCACACTCGGCTCTTGCGTGCGTAAAAATACATTGATCGCACGTTCATGTCCTAAAGTAACGGGGAGCGTCGGAATGCCTTGTGCGGTTTTGTCTTCTGCTTGTGCCAAAGCTTGCTGCATCGCTTCATTAACAGGCTCAATCGACAACCCAAAACGTAGATTGCTAGCAGTATATTCATGTGCAGGATATAACAGCGTCTCAGATGGCAGTCCATTTAGACGCTTAAAGCTGTCATGCAACTGCTCAATCGTTCCTGTAAACACACGTCCGCATCCAGCACTAAATAAGGTATCGCCACAAAAGCAATGCTTAAGGCCATCGATATCTAATATATAAGCCATATGGCTAGCGGTATGACCGGACACATCCCATACCTGCGCAGAGCAGCCCCACGCGCTTACTGTACTACCATCCTTTATGGTCTGATCTTCATCGACATTATGCTCAGTATGCGCAACCAGATGCGTCATCGGATACGATTCTTGTAACTCTGCAACGCCGCCGATATGGTCATGATGATGATGAGTCGTCCAGATAGACGTCAGCTCTAATCCATTTTCCTCTAAATAAGCAACGACTGGTGCCGCTTGACCCGGATCAATAACAATGGCTTGCTTGTTACTCTCATTGATTAATGTCCAAATATAGTTGTCATTGAACGCTTTAATTGGGTGAATACGAATACTCATACTAAATCCTTACCAGTGGTTATCTTTATTGCTAATGTCTATTAAATTCTTTCAAATTACTTTTAATGTCACTGTCACTTACTGTCATTGTCGATTACTGTTTTAAATATTGATTAACGCGTGCTTCTGCTTTTTTATCCGTCCACCAGTAATCAATACCGATGGCATTAGATGGCAGCTTTTCAGTATGACGGTATTGATTCCAATATGCGACATTGGTACTAGACTTACCATATAACGGCACCAAATAGTGACCTGCACGCAGCAGGCGATCGAGCACCTGAGTATAGAGTACAATCTCATCACGGTTTTTAGCATTGGCAAGCAACGCTGTTACTGTATCGATAGCGGTATTTTTTATGCCAGCCGTATTATGATTACCAGGCTCATCAGCCGCCGCACTGCCCCAAAATGCCGCTTGCTCAGCACCAGGCGATAAGCTCTGGGCGAATACATCGACTACCATGTCATAATCAAAACGACGCACACGCTCATAATATTGTGCACCATCCACTTGGCGTAGCGTCACATCAAAGCCTAAACGCTTTAGATTACGAATATAAGGCAACAACACTCGACCCATGGTTTCGCCTGTCATTAAAATTTCAATCTGAGCAAGCTTGCCATCCGGCTGATACAGCTTCATATCTTCATAATAAAATCCAGCATCTAGCAACAGCTGCCGCGCCTTTAACAACCCTTCGCGATTAAAGCCACTACCGTCACTGGTTGGCAGCTGCCACTCCATTAATACTGCTTTGCGCTGCATTGGCTCAAGTTTAGATAATAATGGACTTAGCACCTGCATCTCTGCATCTGTCGGCGTGCCAGTGGCGGCAAGCTCTGAGCCATGAAAAAAGCTTTGCAAACGCTCATACTGCCCATGAAATAAGGTTTTATTCATCCACTCAAAATCATAAGCTGCGGTTAATGCTTGACGGACACGAATATCTTGAAAGATGGGCCGACGCATATTCATGACAAGTGCTTGCATCGGCACTGGATTTTGACTGCTTATTGACTCTTTATTAATAAGACCTGCTTTTACTGCGGGGAAATTATAACCCGTTGCCCAGTTAGACGCTTTGTTCTCTGGGCGAAAACGATACTGACCCGATTTAAAACCTTCAAAAGCAATCTCATCACTTTGATAGTAGACAAACTTAATCATATCAAAATTATAACGACCACGATTGACCATCAAATCACGACCCCAATAATTGGGATCACGCACATAACTGACCGCCCGTCCCGCATCAACGCGCCCTAATTTGTAAGGACCGCTACCCATCAATGGCGTTAGGCTAATTTTTTCAAAATCAGCATCGATAGAGGACTTGGCAAAAATAGGAAATTGACCAACCGTTAATAAAATCTCTTTATTTTTATCAGAGGCAAAAACAAATTTTACTTGCTGTTTATTAATAATCTGAATGTCTTTAATATCCCCCAAATAGCTGCGAATATACATCGGCCCTTTGTTCAGTATCGCGTCGTAAGTGGCTTTTACATCATGACTGGTCACCGGTGATCCATCCCAAAAGCGTGCGGCAGGATTGATATGATAAATAATCCAGCTGGTATCATCAGGGTCATAAGTGACCTTACTTGCCAGCTGCGGATACATGGTAAAAGCTTCATTTAATGAGCCAGTCATCAAGGTATCATATAGATAGTCGGTGCCAGCCATTGCTACCCCCGTGGTCATCCATTTATTAGCCGCATTAAAAGTACCGCGCGCATCAAGCGACAACGTGCCACCGGTGGGCGCATTTGGATTGGCATACGGCATAAATGGGGCGTTGATATATTCAGTAGGACTATTATGACCAAGCGCAGTAGTAGTGATCGGCACCGCGATACTGGCTGGTATCCAGCTCGCCATGGTCACTAATAGGACAGTTTTTAGCATGGTATTTTTTATCATAATAAAGTTATAACAAACCCCTGTGCTAGCCCAATGAATATGATGATAATTGACTGAAGTGCTGCTCTATATGTAAAGCAGTAAGTGCCGCAAAATTTTATCATAACAAACTTAGATTTTTTAACCTAATGGTTTGCAGCGTGAAAGTGACTCTATGACACAATGACACATTATTCACCAATGATAAGCATTAATGCTCATAAAAAAAGACGCAACTCATAAAAGTGCGTCTTTTTTCCAAAAACTGTACTGACTTAAGCGTGCTTCTTTTCAAACGCAATCATAAAGTCGACCAGTTGCTGTACCCAGTCTAGCGACACCGCATTGTAGATGCTAGCACGCATACCGCCAACATCGCGGTGACCTTTTAGATGCAGTAAACCTGCGGCTTCTGACTCTTCTAAAAACACTTTATCAAGACTGCTGTCAGCCAACGTAAACGGGACGTTCATGATAGAACGATACTTAGGGTCGACTGGATTGCTATAAAAGCGACTATCATCAATCGTTTTATAGAGCAAATCCGATTTTTGTTGATTGATTTTTCCGATAGCAGCAACGCCGCCTTGCTCTTCTAACCAATCAAAGACCAGCCCTGCCAAGTACCAAGAGTACGTCGCTGGCGTGTTTGACATAGACTCTTTTTCGGCTTGGTGTTCATAGTTCATGAGTAGCGGGCACCACTCACTTGCCTGCCCTAATAAGTCTTCGCGAATGATGACAATAATTAGCCCAGCTGGACCAATATTCTTTTGCGCACCAGCATAAATCATCCCAAATTTAGATACATCAATCGGTTGTGACAAAATGCAAGATGACATATCAACGATAATAGGCGCATCAACTTTCGGTGGCTCAAATACTTGCAAACCATGAATGGTCTCATTGGCACAGTAGTGGAAATACGCCGCATCTTCGCTCAGGTTCCAGTCACTTTGGTCTGGCACGTCGGTAAAGTTACTGTCTTTGCCTGTTGCCACCAGATTAACTTCACCAAGACCTAAATTAGCATAACGCTGCGCTTCTTTAATGGCTTTTCCTGACCAAGCACCAGTAGTGAGGTAGTCACCGCGTCCACCATTTAACAGATTTAATGGAATGGCTGAAAACTGTAAGCTGGCGCCACCTTGCAAAAACAGCACTTTATAATTGTCTGGAATATCCATCAATGAGCGCAGTTTGGCTTCAGCTTTTTCAGTAATCGCGATGTATTCTTTACTACGATGGCTGATTTCCATCACCGATACGCCGCGTCCTTGCCAGTCTAGCAACTCTTCTTGAGCACGTGATAACACGGCGGTCGGTATAGTAGCAGGGCCTGCTGAAAAATTAGGTACACGGTTAGGAGTGGCTTTGGTAGTCATAATCATTATCCTAAATATGATAAAATCATCGTTGTTAGTTGGGATTTAAAACTTATGGGATTTAAAACTTATGGGATTTAAAAGTTAACCATTGAAATACTTCTTACATTTTTATTTTATTGGCTAACGACTATGTTGCTTATAAAAAATGATCAAAACTTTCACTATTAATCAGCCGAACCAGAAATCATCTCCCAAAGCGTGCGCTTTAAGCGACTATCAGTAAGCATTTCATCTAACGTTGGTGCAGCAGTCAAATCGGGATGCTCAAGCCCTTCAGGTAACGCAGTCAACGCCAACACCTTTATTTCTTCTTCGCAGCGTCCAATTTTAAAGACATGTCCAGCAAAACTGGCATTGGCAAGCTCAGCCGTATCCATGCCTTCACAGATAGGGAATGATGTTGTCTCACAAGAGATTGATAGCGCTTGTGTGATATTTTGCCACAGTTTTTGGCTGTCATTATTAAGCGCTTGAATATCAGCAATGATTACCCAATCGCCATAACGACCACCTTGTAAGTCGAACGGTGCTACCTTAAGGGTATGGTCATAATGATTGTCATTAGAAAATACCTGCTCATCAAACAGGGCAACGTCTTGTTGAACGACCGTATCTGTCTTAGAACCAACTGCGGTATCAGGGCTGACTGCATCAAAATTATAAGTAACTGGGCTTTGCTGGTTAAAGGTATGCGCGCTTATATCTTGGAGGTCGTCAGTTCCCGCTTCATTATATGGATAAGCAGAGACATTATGGTCAGCACTGCTATCTAATATTTCAACGTTTTCTTCATCTGGATTTACGATGCTGACAACTGGCTGTTCATTATTTGGCTGTGTCTTGACGTTGCTAGAAGTAGAATCAGACTGAGTCATACTGGGCATGACAGTAGATGCTGCAATATCACTGATATTAAGAGTTTCTGAGCTTGGATGCACCCACTGATTGATACCCATCATCGCTAAAATCTGACGCTGCTGTACACGGTGCTGTAATACCAGCTGCGGGTCTTGGATATCACTCATGCGACTCTACTATCCTACTTATCTAAAATGGGTTTACAGGCTTTTACTGTCAAAAACGATGCTAACAATTACTTGATGCATTAACTATAAAATCGTCCAATCTACCTAAAAAAGCTGTTTAACACCAAGCCAGTGCTCTGCTAGTATCGTTAAGCAATCATATTCATCTTGGCTGACTATCGTATCGTGTAACATCACTGTATGCAATGTACTTAGCCATTGACGATAGTTGCTAACTATATATAGATTATCAGTAATGACATCATCAATATGGCTGTTTTGTATAGCGCTATTATACTCTATTTGACCATCACTCTGCTGCCTGTCTTGATAATTATCACCAGCCTCTTCACTGTCTATGCTTGGTGATATAAAAACAGGCACTGCTTCTATCAATGCCAATAATTGCACACTATTTAAATTTTGTGCAGTCAATAGTAGCCATTGTAAATTTGCATTGCTCACTGCTGTTAAATCAATATCAATCAGGCGTGCATGACGGCGCACATATACAACATAATTGGACACATTAAAACTTCTACCACTCAGAGCTGATGCTACCTGACCTTTGACATCTTTTGATAATCGGTAGGCTAGTAGCGTTAATATTGTTTTTTCAGCGTTGCCAAGGCTGTTAAAAACCTGACCTGATGGATCAAGCTGGGCATAAATATCATCTAAACCAGCTCGTAACTCCAGTTGCCATGATTCATTAGCATTTGCTAACTTATGGTTTAAAACACCAGCCAGTATAGGCAGTAGTTGCTGTAAGTGCAGCGCCTGCCATAATGACAAAATTGATGGTGACCGAGAGATTGTATTCTCTGAGCGCATGAATACTGGTTTAGGCTCACCCATGTAAACGTCATCATTGGCTATTTCATCAGCAAAATTTCTGCTTAAATCGACGGTTAACTGACTTTTAAACAGCTCAATGATGCCGTGCTGATAGCGCATCAGCATGGTACGAGATTTTGTTTGCTGTTTATAATATAGATGGCTTTGGTGGCTATGGCTACTTTCACTTTTTAAGCGTAGTTCATTTATTACGCTTTCGGATAAATTATGCTGGGATAGTTGCTTTATAGCAAATATTATCAAAGCACTATCTAACCGCCGATCAATACCAGCAACCATCTCTAGTAACTGCTGGTCTATGGTATGCAACAATATTTTCTGATCACTCATTATATCAATTCGAGGTTTTACATTAGACGTAGAGCTACTATCAGTCGTAGTCACTACCCTATCTTTAGGAATACCACTCCAGATATCTGATAAATCATAAGTGGCAATTGTAGATAATATGCAACCTTGATGGCATAACATCACTGCCTCAATCAAAACTTGCGCACCCCGCGGATGATAACTGTGATTAAGCACATATTGTGGCAATGACACCTTGTTTATAGCAGCAGTACTGATTAATTTTTTTGCCAGCAGGTCGCTATCATGCTTTGCTTGCCATGGCCTTATCAGCTGACGTTTATCGATCGACTTTGCTTTTACTTGTAAACGCCCATCAACTATCACATCCTTCTCTACAGCGAACTCAAGACCTGAGTCCGTGTCTAAATCACTACTTATTTTTGTATCATTGTTCTTATAAATACTAGGTGATGACTGAGATTGAATTATGATTTTTTCTGGCGATTCTGTACTTAGGCTATTATTTCTTCTTTTGAGGCTATTTGCTGTTATTACTCCCCAATCACCCAGCCGGCGCTGCTCATAAACTTCTTGTACTTTCTTCTGATTAATACGTTTTTCTTTGGCAACTTGTATGGCAAAGTCGTGATAAGTATTAGCATTAATGGCGTTCATACGCTCACTCAAACTTGGATGAGTGGCAAACCATGAGACATCACCTAGGTCGGCGCCGCTACTGGCAAAGAAAAAATGACTCAGTCCATTAATATCGGCGATACCTGTCAAGCGCGAACCCAAAGAATCTTGATGAATGGCTTGCAAGGTTTCCATAATTGCTGGCGAGCGTGTGAGCTGTATACTGGTCGCATCGGCTAGCAATTCACGCTCGCGGTTAAAGCTGTGCTTGATTAGTTGAGCACTTGCCATGCTAGAGAAGCTCAACCCATGTATTAGTAATGTCCAGATATTACGCGGTGCTTGTCGATCTATTACAGGTATATTTTGCAACCATTTCGACTGACGCTTGGCGGAGGACTGCTGTTGTTGTGATTGCTGCTGCCAGTAAGTGACCCACTCACTATGAGTGGTAAAACGGGCGGTTTGCGCCTCTGTACTGCGTGCAAAATGATCAACTTGTCTCTGTGATAGAGACTGATGGGAAGTGATATCAGTATCAAGAGAACGATGATTGGAAATTGGATCACTCCAGTCATAGAGTAATTGTAAGCCTGCCAGCACAACCATTAGTTGTAGATTAAACTTGGCATCACCATGTAAGAAATGACCATATTCGTGCCCTATCAGACCATATAGCCCCTCATCAGACAGTTTATCAAGCGCGCCTTGAGTAACTACAAGTGCCATATCTTGACTATGACGACCTGCAACGAATCCATTGATGCCTTGCTCGTTAGGCAACACATATAATATTGGCATACTAAAACCTGAAGCAATCGCTAGCTGCTGGGCAATCTCATAATAGCGACGATAAACAGGCGGGAAATCACGCTCATCACGTACCGCAATTTGGCGTGCACTGAAGCGAACCTTTGGTGCAGGCTCATGCTGATGGGCAATCCCTTGACTATGCTCCCACGCATCTTGGCTGTGGTCGATAAATAGGCGAACCCCGCCCACACGCTGAGCAATAGCGCGACCACCCGCTTCTAAACGTCTGTACTCTAAAAAACTGCCAATGACAAAGCTACCGATTATCCAGACCACAACCAGTATCAACACCCAATGATCAATGCCACCAGTAAATATCGTCAGCAGCAGCGCCATGATACCCAGCGCTACTGCCAGATGTGCAAAGACAATGAGAAAAAATAGCCCATAGAGCAATAGGCTACGCTGAGTACGGGTGCGCTGTTCACCAAAAAAATCCATCTAGTTGCCTGACTTAAAAATAGCTAAACGCATTTAAGCATCCGAACGTAATGAAACATCAGCCCATATTGACGACAGGTGCTTGTGCAATCGCTTTTCGATCTTCAAAGACCAATGGACTAAGAGGACGAAAACCAAAAGTCGTGCTAATCAGATTATTGGGAAATACCTCGCGGTCATTGTTGTAGAACATCACGCTGTCATTATAGTGCTGACGGGCAAAGCCAATGCGGTTCTCAGTATTGGTCAGCTCATCCATTAACTCTTTAATCATGCTGTCTGCTTTTAGCTCAGGGTACGCTTCCACGACAGCTGAGAACTGTCCTAATGCTTTGGACAACATACTCTCAGCCTTGGCAAATAGCGCCATGTGTTCAAGCGAGTCTGGCTGATGCTTGCTAGAATCCTGCAGACTCTGAGCATGGTTGCGCGCACTAATAACGCGTATCAGCGTCTCTTCCTCGTGAGACAAGTAACGTCGTATAGTTTCGACTAGGTTTGGAATCAAATCATGACGACGTTTTAGCTGTACATCTATCTGCGCAAAACCATTTTTTGCTTGATTACGGGCGCGTACCAACTTATTAAATATTGATGTACCAAAAATCATTACCAATACAACCACTACAATGAATGACCAAACAAACACTTTCATCGTCAGACTCCAATACGCTTTGTATTAATCTTATTGTTAATAAAAGTTACTGTATTGTATTTTAACTTATATAGTTTACTAAAAGTTCAAAATAAGACAAAAGACAGGCGAAAAAAAAGCCCTTTATAATGAAGGGCTTATTATCAGGATTCAATATTTGGGCTTATTTATATATTTTATTATCAAATTTTGGGCAAAAAAAAGCGACCCCATCAGCACATCCTCGGCACACATTATAACTATTACCGTTGCTACCTTCCGGTCCTGGCGGGATTCATAGAACAATGTTGCGAGGCTACCAATGGGGCCACCAGCTGCAGATTATACAAGAATTTTTCATTATTACAACCCCAATCGTAAAACTGTTCGCTTTTTATACTACATGCGCCTGTAACTTGAGTGACAAAATTCTCACAGCGATACTTTTAAATTTTGCTATTTTAGCTAAGAAGCTTAAATGCTATAAAAAATGCCAAATAAATAAAATGCATTTTTATGGCTTTCAAATTAACTTCTTCAAACACAATTACGTCATTCAGGAGATTATGATGAAAAACATATTAACTAGTAAAGCTGCTCTCAGCACTGGTACAGCACTTTTATTAACAGCGATGATGGGAAGCGCTCATGCAGCACCAACTGGCTACGACCAACTTACTTTTCAGGCAGAAGTAAAAGAAGAGATTCAAAACGATGAGGTCACTGCCAGCTTATATAAAAAAGCACAGGCAACCGATGCAAAAGCATTAGCAACCACATTAAACACTTCGATTAATAATGCTTTGAAAATCGCTAAACGCTACCCAACTGTCACCGTCAGTACAGGGCAACAGCGTACCTACCCACGCTATGATAAAAGCAATAAAATCGTTGGCTGGACAGGACAGGCAAATATCGATCTAAAAAGTACGGATTTTACCGCAACTAGCCAGCTGATTGCTGATTTACAAGAAACCTTAGTGATGGAAAATCTTAGCTTTGGTGTTTCAGATATCAAAAAGAATGCACTAGAGCAAAAGCTAATGACTGAGGCTTCACGCGCTTTTCAGCAGCAAGCTAAAAATATGACCCGTGCTTGGGATGCACGCGGCTATCGTGTCGTCAATGTCAATCTAAACACTGGCAGCAATTATCCGCGCCCGATGTATAATGCAATGAGTATGAAAGCTGAGAGTGCTGATGCGTCGGTACCAAGCCAAAACTTTGAATCTGGTAACAGCACCATCTCAGTCACTGCCAATGGTACGATTGAGTTGACTAAATAAAATACAGTCAAAGTTATATGAAAAGATGAGTATGAATAAAGGCAATCGCTGATATCAGTGATTGCCTTTATTTTTTAGATAACATTATTCATCATAGGCTACTTTATAGCTGGTTGCTCAAGAGTCATAGGTGTGTCTACTTGTGGTTTATTAAAGGTTTGCATATTAGGCTGTTTGCCATCTTGACGCAGTTTTAACAACACCTTTTGATGCCAAGGCAAGCGCTGATAAGCCAAAAGCTGCTCAGCAATTTTTTTATTATTTTGCAATGTCTGCGTATTTTGAATCACATAAATAGTTCGTGATATCTGCTTTAACGTCTGCCCTTTCGCGTTTTTAATCACAGCATGAATAACATGAGAGCCCGGTAGGATATCAACCGTAGAAATCGAAGCGCTTAAACCTTGAGCTACCTCATTACCATCAAGCATAATACTCACACTATCGCCTGTTTGTAATGCAGGTTTGATTTGTAGAGTAACCACGATACTTTGCGCCGGACGACGATAGGCGCGCTCTTCGCTAGGCTCAATCATCGTTAATTGATAACTGACGCGTGGTGCTTGAGTTGCGCTTGAAGCACTTGCCATCGCTGGCGGTATTGCATTGCTAGTGACCATTGGCTTAGCAGGTGCAATAGGATTACTATCTACTGCGGTGCTGTTATTAGTAGCATTATTGGACGTAGAGCGAGTGTCCGTTATAACAGAAGTTTCACTAATTTTCTTGCCCGGTTTATTTTCGTAGTTCTGCGGGCGATCGGTAAAGGTGACTTGACCCGTTTTTTCATCAATGACTTTATAAATAGCAGCGGCATTTGCAACAGGCATCCAAAGACTAGCCGTGCTAACTATAAAACCCGTCAGCAGGCTTAAAGTCACACTTTTATTCAAAAGATTACTTTTTGATAATAGAGTCATAGTCAGTCAGCCTAATAGATACTTATTATTAATATACAGATGAAACTATTATGCGTTACTTTTCATATTAAAGCAGTATCGTCTGCACAGAAATTTTGTCAGCTCAGTCAACACAAATATTCAAGAGCAAAAAAAACCAGCTAAGATCTACTTAACTGGTTTTTTATTGAGCTTTTAAATTTTTAACGACAAATTAGCAGCTGTAATATAAGTCAAATTCTACTGGATGTACAGTAATGTTGACGCGCTGTGCTTCTTCTTGTTTTAGAGCAATATAAGCCTCTAACATCTCTTTGGTAAATACATCGCCTTTTAATAAGAACTCATGATCATCTTTTAGTGCTTGTAGCGCCACTTCTAAGTTTTCAGCGACCGTTGGAATCAATGCTTCTTCTTCTGGTGGCAAATCATATAAGTTTTTATCAGCCGCTTCACCTGGATGCATTTTGTTTTGAATACCGTCAATACCAGCCATCAACAACGCCGCAAACGCTAGGTATGGGTTGGCTGCTGGATCAGGGAAACGTGCTTCAACACGCACTGCTTTTGGGCTACTAACGTGCGGAATACGGATAGACGCTGAACGGTTAGATGCTGAGTACGCAAGCTTGATAGGCGCTTCATAATGTGGCACAAGGCGCTTATAGCTGTTGGTCGATGGATTGGTAATCGCATTAAGTGCACGAGCGTGTTTAATGATACCACCGACAAAATACAATGCCGTTTCAGACAAGCCCGCATATTCATCACCAGAGAAAGTATTGACACCATCTTTTGAGATTGAGATATGGACGTGCATACCAGAGCCATTGTCACCAACGATAGGCTTTGGCATAAAGGTTGCGGTTTTTCCAAACTGATGAGCAACATTATGTACGGCATATTTGAGTTTTTGCACTTCATCTGCTTTGCGTACTAGAGTGTTAAAAGCAACGCCAATCTCTAACTGACAAGGCGCAACTTCATGGTGATGGACTTCGATACAACCTTCACCAATCATATCTTCAATGCGATCGCACATGACGGTACGCATATCTTGTGCGCTATCAACCGGTGGCACTGGTACATAACCGCCTTTGACACGTGGGCGATGACCCATGTTACCCCACTCGTAGTCTTTATTAGTTGACCAAGCGGCTTCTTCAGCGACGATTTCATGACTGACACCAGACATGCCCACAGACCATTTTACTTCATCAAAAACAAAGAATTCAGGCTCAGGACCAAAATAGGCAGTGTCACCAATACCGGTAGATTTTAAATACTCTTCAGCACGGCGCGCAATAGAACGTGGATCACGGTCATAACCTTGTAGGGTTGATGGCTCAATGATGTCACAAGTCACAACAACCGTAACCGCATCAAAGAATGGGTCAATAAACGCCGTATCAGGATCAGGACGCAATATCATGTCTGATGCTTCAATCCCTTTCCAACCAGCAATCGATGAGCCATCAAACATTTTGCCATCTTCCATCGATTCTTCATCAACGCTATGAGCTGGAAAGCTCATATGATGCTCTTTACCGCGGGTATCAGTGAAGCGGAAATCAACCCATTTAGCGTTGGATGATTTGATCAGATCAAGTAGTTTATTTGACATAGATAGTTTCCCTAGTGATTATCATGGTACTGAAATTATGGTAATGGCTTTGTATTACTAAACAGTGCTGAGGTTGAAGATAACGGTTTTTACTCGTTATTCATACTAACAGCCAGTATCTGTCTTTATTATTAATGACACATTTTTATCAATCAGACAAATGCAATTGCTATATTAGCAATATCTCGCTAATAATGTTGCACTCTTCAGACGCCGATTGATAAATAGTTTGTGCTGCAAGGCAATACAAGATACTTGTATGCTAGGGAGATGCAACAGCCATGCCAACCTAGCTAGTTTCATTACTCTATATCATCAAATTTTTAGTTTATTACTAATAAATACAGTCGGTTAAATAAAGTACAGACTAATTTTCCAGAAAAAATATTGACTCACATTTGCTTCTAACAATGAATATCAACGATTCAATATCATAATATTAGCATCATAATAGTGCATAGATAAGAATATATTTAGTGCACGTGCACCATAGTGGAACATTTACAAATATTTTTTGAAAATATACTTTTTTTAGCAGCGGTAATGGTGCCAAGTTGCCGTTCCATTAACGATTAAACATACTTTTATCTATCGACATTCAATCTATAGAATCATCACATTTGATAGACGACAAAATAATGTTAATATAATGATGCCATAAAATCTTTAACATTAAGTGACATAGCAAACTGCCATACAAATTTATTAATCAATGCCAACAGTAAACATCTCAATAAGTTGAAGCCCTCATGATTCTGATGATCGATAACTACGACAGCTTTACATATAATATTGTACAGTACTTCGGTGAATTGCAGCAGGACATCACCGTCTGTCGTAATGATGAGATTAGCATTGAGCAAATAAAAGCGCTTGCGCCTGACATCATCGTTATCGGTCCTGGACCTTGCACCCCTGATAGCGCCGGCATCTCACTTGAATTGATTGATACTTTTAAACACATGATACCAATACTGGGTATCTGCTTGGGTCACCAAGCTATTGGACAGGCGTTTGGCGGTAACATAGTCAAAGCAAGCGAAGTGATGCACGGACGCTTATCCGCTATTTACCATAATGGAGAGGGTGTGTTTATGGATTTACCCAATCCTGCACAGTTTACCCGCTATCATTCACTGGTCATTGATAAATCAAGCTTACCAGAAGGCTTTGAGGTCACTGCTTGGACACAACATATCGATGGCAGTATAGAAGAAATCATGGGTATTCGTCACCGTGACTTTGCCATTGAAGGGGTACAGTTTCATCCTGAATCCATTTTAAGCGAGGCTGGCTATCAGCTGCTTAATAACTTTTTACGAGCGCATCATTTGGCTGTTATAGACACCGATAATTTGCCACAGGTGGGCTAAGGCTAGCCGCTAGAAATTATCTAAAAATTTAAAATAATAATAAGTGAGAATATGATGACCACTGCTCCTTTGCAGAACGTACTTTCAAACGTAACCCGTACGCCAGAAGATATCCATCAGTTGTCAGATGACAGTATCCATGAGCTACTAACCACCGCATTAGGTAGGATTTTTCAACACATTGATCTGACCTTTGATGAGATGTATCAAGTGATGCTAATCATCATGCAAGGCAGATGTAGTGATGCCATGATGGGTGCTATTTTGACCGGTCTGCGTATGAAAGGCGAATCAATCGATGAGATTACCGCCTCAGCAAGTGCTATGCGTGCACTAGCGTCAAATATCGCCCCAAAAGACTGTGACTATATGGTCGATATCGTTGGTACAGGTGGTGATGGTGCCAACTTATTTAATGTCTCTACAGCGGCAGCGTTGGTAGCAGCAGCAGCAGGTGCACAAGTTGCCAAACATGGTAACCGCGGTGTTTCAAGCAAATCTGGTAGTTCGGACTTGCTTGAGCAAGCTGGTATCAGTCTATCGCTGACACCTGAGCAAGCTCAAGCCTGTATCGAAGACCAAGGTATTGGCTTTTTATTTGCGCCAAACCACCATAGCGCCATGCGTTATGCCAATCCAGTACGCCGTGAGCTAAAATCTAGAACGATTTTTAATATTTTAGGTCCACTCACCAACCCTGCTGGTACGCCCAATTTGGTGATTGGCGTATTTACCGCGCAATTATGTGAACCTTTAGCAAAGGTCATGAAAAATCTAGGCGCGCGCCACGTGATGGTCGTCGGTGCAAAAGATGGTTTGGATGAAATAAGTCTCGCAACCTCGACCACGGTGGCTGAATTAAAAGATGGTGAAATTTCTGTCTATGATATGATGCCAGAGGATGCAGGTATTGATTCACAAACCTTGATTGGGCTTGATGTTGACTCACCAGCGCAAAGCCTTGAGCTAATACGTGCCGCTTTGTCAGGTACAGAGACACATGAACGATCAGTGCTTAAAGCGCGCGATATGATTGCGTTAAATGCAGGCGCAGCGATATATACTGCAGGACTTGCAAGCAACTATCCAAACGGTGTGAGCCGAGCACAAAAAATTATCCAAAATGGCGAGGCTCTAGTGAAGCTTGAGTCTTTGGCACAATATACACAGAAATTGGCAGCCAATGCTTAACTTATAAGTACATAAACCTAGCCATCATAGACTATTTATCTTTAACCATATTTGGATACCGCCATGACTACTAACAAAACAGTTGGCTCACATATTCCTTCAGTATTACAACGTATCGTTGCTACCAAACATGAAGAGGTTGCTGCTGCTCGTAATCTGTTATCACTTGAGGACTTACAAGCGAAAGTCGTGGCAGATAAACAACCTCGTCGCGGTTTTGCCAGTGCATTGCGCGCCGCTAATATCGGTATTATTGCTGAGATAAAAAAAGCCTCGCCTTCTAAAGGTATTATCAATCACAACTTTGCGCCGGCTTTATTTGCTAAGCAGTATGAGCAATCAGGCGCAAGCTGTCTGTCTGTATTAACAGATCGCGATTACTTCCAAGGTGATGATAGCTACTTGGTCCAAGCACGTGAAGCTTGTGATCTGCCGATATTACGTAAAGACTTTATGATTGATGTCTATCAGATTTATCAGTCATATTTACTTGGTGCAGATTGTATATTACTGATTATGGCGTGCCTTGATGACGTACAGGCGAAAGAGCTACATGCGCTTAGCATCGAGCTTGGTATGGATGTGTTGATAGAAGTGCATACGGCAGAAGAGCTTGAACGTGCCCTACAACTGCCACATTCAGAGCACAATATCTACGGTATCAATAACCGTGACTTAAATACCTTTGATGTGGATTTGCAGACGACACTTGATTTAAAGAACGCCCTATTACGCGAGCTTGCTATTGATGATGCATTTTCTGCTAACCCTAATGATAGCTTGCTACGACCGCTCATCGTAACCGAAAGTGGCATTCACAGCAGTAACGATATCCGCATGATGCTAAGCCATAATATTCAGCACTTTTTAATCGGGGAACAATTTATGAAAACCGATCATCCTGGACAAGCATTACAATCCTTACTTGCGAGCGTCGCAGCACAGGCGTAAAGTAAGTGAGATAGTTTAGATAAAGCCAATATGAAAATAATCATTATCTTTATTACTTACTCAATTAATCATTTATTCACTAACCAACGATACATTAATTATTATGTCAAACTCTCTATTTTCAAAAGAAATGCAAGACCAACTTAAAGAGCTTAAAGGTCAATTGAGTAAAGGTCGTGATACCGTGTCACCTGATGGCGACGACGGTAAGCCCACTGAGCCTGTCTCGCTATTGACTCAAAAGCAAGTTAAAAAAACCGTCAAACAGATGGATAGCGAACATATTGATGATGATAAAGTCTTGTTCATGCAAGCAATGAATGGTGTCAATCAACTCGACGATAAAAACGTACGTTCACCTGCCAATGCCGCAAAAGCCAAAAAGCCTGATGCAGCGACACTGTCTAAACGTGCAGCCGCTCAAGGTGGCGAAGCAAGCGACTTGGGCGCTGGTTTATCAGATATGCAGGCTTTATTGAACCCTGTTGCTGGTGAAGCCTATTTATCTTATAAAAACCCTACCTTACAAAACAAAATTTTTACCCAGCTAAAACAAGGTAAATTACGTTGGTATGATGCTGTAGATATTCATGGTTGCACTATTGAAGAAGCGCGTGTAGCAATGACTCAATTACTCAGCCAAGCAAAGCAAAACAATGAAACATCGGTAAAAATCGTCCATGGTAAAGGTAGTGAAGCGATTCTAAAAACTTGCGTCAACGGTTGGTTACGTCAATTACCAGAAGTGTTGGCATTTTGCTCAGCCCCGCCAAAAGATGGTGGCAATGGCGCTGTATTGGTATTATTAAAAAAGAATAAGCCTGATAGCGAATAAGCTCTTTGGTTTAGGAACAAAAAAGGACTGCAAATAAGCAGTCTTTTTTTATAGCTGTATTTAACCTATATTCAGTAGGTAAATTTAATTATTTAGGACAAGTCTCTCATGGACGTACAAAATACTGAAATAATAAAAACCGTTAAAACAATTGAAAATAATGAACAGCTAAAACTTCACATCGATGCACTTATTGCTATTGAACCAAAATTTGCTCCTATCTATGAGCAAGTCGGTGCTCCAGACTTAAGACGTAATACTGGCGGCTTTGAGCAGCTAATGAGAGCGATAGTTGGTCAACAGCTATCTGTAGCGGCGGCTTCCAGCATTTGGAAAAAACTGCTTGATGCTAACCTCACCTCACCGCAAACGATTATTCAGGTAGAAGACGATATATTGCGAACACAAGGGTTATCTAAGCAAAAAATTCGTTATACGCGCTCATTGGTTGAGCATGATATCGACTTTGAAGCATTAACCACCATAAGTGATAAAGAAGTGCTTGAGATACTCACTGCCGTCGTTGGTATTGGCTGTTGGACGGCTGAAATGTACTTATTATTCTCTTTAGGACGAGCTGATGTACTGGCGGTCGATGACTTGGCGATTAAAGTCGCAGCGATGGATTTGCTAGGTCTAGCAGAACGTCCAACACCAAAACAATTAAAAATGGCGACCAAAGATTGGTCGCCACATCGGAGTGCTGCTAGCTTACTACTATGGTCACATTACGGCTGGCTAAATAATAGAAAAGCAGTGCCTTTATAATAGGCTATCTTACTAAATGCTTCATACCTTAGGGAATCTAAAGCTCTTTTTAACCTGCTTGAACTTTAGTTTTGCTAAATTATAACCACGATTTTTATGAATGCGTTTGTATCTATTGTCGATCATATCCTTTTTTAAGCCATCTTTGGGTTTATCTGCGGTCTGCTCATCATCAACAGCATTCACATCTTTGCTTAAATTAACGGCTTCAGACTTATCATCAGCAGCATTTTTTTTATCAGCTTTCTTTTCAACCGTCTCGCCTTCTTTACTTTCATGATCTAATTCAGCCTGAAGCTCTGGTTGCTTAACAATCAGCTGCTGTGTTGGCAGGGCATGCTCTACATCATACTTTCTAACTTGCATTAATAGATCAACAAATAACACGTCTTGTTTTTCATAAAATTCGATGATACCAGTGGCATTGATATAGGCTTGCAATTGAATAATATAACAATCTTGACGCAACTCTAAAATATTGACTTGGTTCCATTCTTGATTGGTTAATTCATGCTCATCCAAAAACGTATCCAAATGCTTTACCATTTTAAACACAACATCGATATCAGCGGTACGCTTGATATATAGCTGATGCAAAAAGCGGAACATATCACGCGAGGTAAAGTTTTCAATTTGCATCGATGAAAAATCACCATTAGGTACTGTGACGATAGTGCGAGTCAAAGTACGCACGCGCGATGAGCGAATACCAATATCGATGACGGTGCCTTCATAGGTACCAAACTTGCAATAATCACCGATACGTACGGGCGAATCTGCCACTACTACCACACTACCGACTAAGTTTTCGATGGTCTTTTGCGCACCTAATGCTAACGCTAAACCACCGACACCTAATGCCGCAATACCCGTCGTTAAGTCAAAGCCCAAGTTACCAAAAGTGACGATGACTGCAAATATCAATAACAGTGCTTTGACGACTTTGCGTAGTAGCCCCAAAATTGAGACCCGTTCAGTATAGTTTTTCTTATAGCTTAAGTTCACTGCACGGGTAAATAATGCATCGATAATGCGTAATAACAACCACGTTATCGCCACCCACGAAGCAATCTCAGCGAAACGGTTGACAGGCTCGCGCAGGGTCACTGACACGCCCGCATAAACCATCACCTCAGATAAAATCAGCGCCATAATCACCACCGCTAACGGCAATATCACTTTATCTGGCAATGGTAGCGGCACATCACGGACACGAGGGTAAGTGATTTCTAATAAATGATACAGTAGCCATACTGCGATGTAGGTGAACAAAAAACTACTAATAGTCATCATTAAAGCGGCTACCAAATCAGCCAACTGATAACCAAAAAGCTTTTTGCCTTCTAAAGAATCAATGGTATAACGAGAAACCAAAGTCGGCTCATAGTTCTCTATCGCCTCTGGTATTGAGCTGAGTGTATCGGTAGAAAACTGCCAATATTGCTCACCTTCTTTTGACACCACTCTTTCAAGTAATAGAGGAATGCTGGCATCACTGACTTTGATGACACCTACATTTTCTTGGCTTGGCGGTAGCTGATCGGTCAAATTGCCTTCAGGCGTATTATTAATCTGTAGATCAGCCTGAAAACGACCACCTGCATCGAGAGCTTGCTTGAACTGTCGTACAATGGTTGTGGGATTATCAGATTTAGATAGGTTTAAGTAATTACTCGCCAGCAAATAATCATTTTCCCCCAATGCTGCAATAAATCCTTGCACCGTATGCCGAGGCGTATCGCGTCCGAATGAATCAGGTATCGATGTGCCATCCCCTTCCTCAGTCTTAGTCCCACCCACACCCAGTATGCTCGTCTCAGCTGCCAACGCACTAGGCTGCGAGAGGATACTAAGTGCCATAGCAACGAGTAGTGTTATCACGATTAATGGTAATTTCATCAATGACATCGATAAAGATGGCACGGCAGTGGTATTCAGACGATGTTTAATAAACAAAACAAACCTCATGGCTTTATGAATGGCATAACGAAAAACGGGGGAAATCTGCCTTATAATAACAATTATGATGATCAAAAATATCACTAGTGAACAAAAAAATGATAAATAGCTTTTCCCTTGCTTAAAACACCCAAAGATAGCCAATAGTGAATAATATTCACCCTATGATGAATAAACATTAGGTGAAAGTGGTTTATAAATGAGGTTCTTTTGTAGATAATAACGCCATGTATTTTATTTATTACTTTTTGTAATTTTTGGCTGCTCAGATTTCACTTCTGTAACTTCTTTATTTGATTAATTTGGAATTCAACATGGTTTTATCACGTTCATCTTCAACCACTTATCTTCGGTTGTGTATTTTAAGCGCATTTGGCGCATTTGCTATGAGCGCTAACGCCGCTACTGACGTCAATGTCATCAGTAATAGCGAGCTACCACAAGTTGAGCTTGATAAAATTGTAGTCACCGCCACTCGTACACCGACTAAAACCAGTAATGTCATCTCCCAGACTCGTGTGATCGATAGCGAAGAATTGCAACGTTATCAAGGTCAAACCGTCACCGATATATTAAAGAATCAGCCTGGCATTAATATTACGCAAAGTGGCGGCATGGGCACAGCCAGTAATTTTTATATGCGTGGTTTTGATAGCAAGCAGGTATTGGTGCTTATCGACGGCATACGATATGGCTCTATATCTTTAGGCAGTCCATCTCTGAATTTATTATCAGCCGATCAAATTGATCGCATCGAAATTCTATACGGTGCTTCAGGCTCAAGTATTTATGGTTCTGATGCCATGGGCGGGGTTATCCAAATCTTCACTAAGGGCAATAGCGTAGAACAGTCCAATGTTTCCACGACCGTTGGTTACGGCAGTAATGATCATTATCAAGTTGGCGTAACAGGTCAGCTTAAAAATGATACTTCGTCATTGAGCTTAGGTGTCAGTCGTAATAAAACAGACGGTTTTAATGCGATTGCTAAAGCTAGTTCTAATTCTACTCCTAATGATTACAATGCGGACGATGATGGTTTTAAGTCTACCAATGCGAGCATGGCATTACGTCACAAGTTCACTAATGAGCTAAGTGCAGGAATTAGCGGCTTATATTCAGACTCTACGACTGAATTCGACTCAGCTGGCACTATTATCCCTAATGCTTACTCTGATCAAAAAAACGGTAGCGCTAACGCATATTTGCAATATCAAACCCCAATGACGCTGACTAAACTAAGTTATGGTCAAAGTATTGATAAATCGACCTCCCATGATAACAACTCTATTAACTATCAAGAAGGCAGTCAGTTCGATACTACGCAAGAGCAAGCACGCTTAGAGACCAGTATTAACGCCCAACCTGGTATAGTGATCGTTGGTGCAGAATGGTTATCGCAAAAACTAAAGGCATCAGATGTTTTAGATTTTTCAGGTTTTCCTGCCCCTCCTGTTCAAACCGCTTATACTCCTGACGATAGAACAGTGAAAAGTGCTTTCGTTGGTTATCAGTTATCAGAGTCTTATTATGACCTGCAAGCCAACTATCGTGTAGATGACAACTCGCAGTATGGTAATGAAAGCACTTATAATCTAGGAGCAGCTATACGTCCATTGGCTGGCATGCGTATCGGTGCAAACTATGCCACTGGGTTTCGTGCACCGACCTTTAATGACTTATACTTCCCAGGCTATAATAATCCAGACTTAAAACCTGAAACCAGTAAAAACACTGAAGTGTTCGTTGAATATGCTAATAATATGCAAACTTCACGTTTAACTGGCTATCACACCGATGTTGAAGATTTGATTGGTGGCAACACTAACACTGCTGAAGCAAAAATCAAAGGCGTAAGTTTAACCTCAGACTGGAATGTAAGCTCCTTTATATTTGGTTTAGGTTATGACTATTTAGATGCGAAGAACAAAACCAGAACTGATGCTAACTTTGATCAACAACTTCCCTACCGTCCTAAAAATAGTGGTTTAGTTTATATCGGTTATCAGCAACCTATGTTCGATGTTCGCCTCGAAGCAAAACATAGTGATGATAGACTGACTACCGAAAACAAGGAACTTGATAGCTATACGCTACTTAACTTAAGCGGCAGCGCCTATATCACTCCCAATCTTCGTGCTAACGTGCGTGTAGATAATATCACTGATGAAGATTACACCCTTGCTAGCCAGTTCGGTAATGAATATGCCACAGACGGTACAAGTTATTTCACCTCACTAACTTATAACTGGTTCTAAGTTCATTTAGCACTAATTAAAAATTAGATTATAAATAATTAAGGCTGTCAATCGACAGCCTTTTTTTATGCTAATAAATACCACAAGTGCTTACTATTTATATCAGCCAATAGGTGACAAATTATCTATCATCAATTACAATAACGACCTCCGAGAGGTGTTGCACCATATGAATTGATGGTTACGTTTACGCTCTATAAACAAACTAAGCTAATTAATTCGTCATGTTAGGCTCGGTAAACTGTCTGATACTGGTTATTCCAGTCTTTGACAGCATAACAACGGCACCTGCGTTATTATTCTTTTTATCATACATTAACCACTGATAGGAGCATATTATGGACGCAGTGTCTAACACCCCATCTGCCCATACGATCGATCCCTCTTTCACCGACTATAAAGTCGCCGACATCAGCCTAGCTGATTACGGCCGCCGTGAAATCACCCTTGCCGAAGCTGAAATGCCTGCCCTAATGGGCCTGCGTCGTCGCTACGAAGCAGACCAACCGCTTAAAGGCGCAAAAATCGCTGGCTGTATCCACATGACCATCCAAACTGCGGTACTTATCGAGACACTAGTCGCGCTAGGTGCTGAAGTACGCTGGACTTCATGTAATATCTTCTCAACCCAAGACCATGCTGCTGCTGCGATTGCTGCTGCTGGTATTTCTGTTTATGCTTGGAAAGGCGAAACTGAAGAGGAGTACGAGTGGTGCTTACGTCAACAAATCCACGTTGGTGGTGAAGAATCAGGTCAGCTTTGGGATGCTAACTTAATCTTAGATGACGGCGGCGATTTGACCGCATTGATTCATAATGATTATGCTGAATTGCTGGATAATATTCATGGTATTTCAGAAGAAACTACTACAGGCGTACATCGCTTGGTTGAGATGCTCAATAAAGGCACGCTTAAAGTACCAGCGATCAACGTTAATGACGCGGTTACTAAATCTAAAAATGACAACAAATACGGCTGCCGTCATAGCTTAAATGATGCGATTAAACGTGCAACTGACATGTTCCTTGCTGGTCGCCGTGCTTTAGTCATCGGTTATGGTGATGTTGGTAAAGGCTCTACGCAAAGCTTACGTCAAGAAGGTATGATTGTACGTGTGTCAGAAGTCGATCCTATCTGTGCCATGCAGGCTTGTATGGATGGCTTCGAAGTATTGTCACCTTATATCAACGGCGATAACACCGGCGGCGCAGAAAACATCAACACGCGTCTGTTAGAAGATACCGACATGATTGTTACCACGACTGGTAACTACCATGTGTGTGACAGACATATGCTAGCAGCCCTTAAGCCTGGTGCAGTCGTTTGTAACATCGGTCACTTTGACACCGAAATTGACACCCAATTCATGCGTGATAACTGGCGCTGGGTTGAGATTAAGCCACAAGTGCATCAAATCTTCCGCTCAGACGACGAAAATGATTACTTGATTTTGCTTGCTGAAGGTCGTTTGGTGAATTTGGGTAATGCGACTGGTCATCCATCACGTGTAATGGACGGCTCTTTTGCTAACCAAGTATTGGCGCAAATGTATCTGTATGAAGAAAAATTTGCTGACTTGCCAGCTGATACACGTACTGACAACTTATACGTCAAAGTTTTACCGAAAAAGTTAGACGAAGAAGTTGCCGCTGCGATGGTTGCTGGCTTTAATGGTACGCTAACTAAGCTAACTAGCAAGCAAGCTGAGTATTTAGGCGTACCTGTTGAAGGTCCATTTAAGCCTGACGCTTATAAATACTAAAAGGAGCCAGACTGTGACTAAGCCTGCTTTCTCCTTTGAGTTTTTCCCAGCCAAAACCGAGCAAGGACACGAAAAGCTCCTCAGCACTTATGATGAGCTGAATAAGCTGTCACCTGCGTACTTTTCGGTGACCTATGGTGCTGGTGGTTCAACTCGTAGCCGCACTTTAGATATCGTCCAAGCCTTATGCGCGCGCGGTGAGACTGATATTGCACCGCATATGTCTTGTATTGGCGATGATAAAAGTGAAATTGCCGAGTTACTTGAGCATTACAAAAGCTTGGGCATCAAACGTTTGGTCGCATTACGTGGCGATTTGCCTTCAGGTCAAGTAGGCATGGGTGAGCTGCCGTTTGCATTAGATTTGGTCAAGTTCATCCGTGAGCATTCGGGCGATCATTTCCATATCGAAGTAGCCGCCTATCCTGAAATGCATCCACAAGCGCGTAGCTTTAAGCTTGATGTCGACAACTTGGTCAATAAATATCAAGCTGGCGCCAATGCTTCGATTACCCAGTTTTTCTACAACGCTGATAGCTACTTGTATCTTCGTGAGAGCTTAGAAAAACGCGGTATTGATACCGTAGCACAGCCATTGGTTGCTGGCATTATGCCCATCACCAACTCTAGCAATCTGATGCGTTTTGCCGATAGCTGTGGCGCCGATATCCCACGTTATGTGCGTAAGCAATTGGCTGACTTTGGTGATGATAGTAAGGCGATTCGCGAGTTTGGCTTTGAAGTGGTCTACCGTTTATGCGAGCGTTTAATTAGCGAGGGCGTACCTGCCATGCATTTTTATAGCATGAATAAGGTTGAGCCAAACAAGCGCTTAGTCGAAGCCTTAGGCTTGATTGCTTAAATATTTACCCAATGTATTGCTTAATGACTGGCGTTCCTAGGAGCGCCAGTCTTTTTTGGTATGGGAATTGCAGTTATGCGAATTCCATTAGTGACAATCCCTTTACCCACTCAAATGATATTCTGCTAAGATATTGAAAAATATCATGACCCTCATTATAGGAATAAGTAATTTTGCGACGTTTCTTTTATGCCACTAATAGCAACATTAGTAATGACGTTACCAATGAAAAGGCTGCGACCTACCCTCAGCTTGGCACCTTGCCTATCGGTGCCAGCGTCGAATTAACTGAAAGTATCGTCCATCATTGGTGCCGTGTATTACGAGCAACTATTGGTGACCAAGGTGTTTTGTTTGATGGCTTTGGCGGTGAATATCAGGTACAGCTACTGACCATCAGTAAAAAAAACGCGACTGTGACCCTGCTTTCTCACACAAATAATGATAATAGTGCACCCATATTTACCAAAATCGGGCTGGTAATGAGTCGTGGCGAACGGATGGATTACGCCATTCAAAAATCTACCGAGCTTGGCGTCACTGCCATCCAATTGCTAAGCAGTCATCATGGCGAGGTCAATCTGAAGCCTGCCCAAGTAGAAAAAAAGCTTGCTCATTGGCAGCAGGTTGCGATTGCTGCCTGTGAGCAATGCGGTCTTAACCGTCCACCGCTTATTATTGCGCCTATTCCTATTAACGATTGGCTTAAGCCTATCACAACGACCACGCCTGTGAAGATAGAAGCGACTATCAGCTCTATGGTTACCACCCTTAGTCAGGATGCTTATTATCAAGTATTACAACGACCCGCTGATTTGCGTCTACAGCTTAGTGTACCAGCGGCAGGACAACCTGCTATGCCTGATTCGCTACTGACTGTATTACAGCAACCAGTGCCTTATATTGAATTGTTGATTGGTCCTGAAGGTGGCCTAAGTACTGACGAATGCGCTCAAGCAGCAGACGTTGGTTTTGAGCCTTGGCAAATTGGTGCGAGGGTGTTACGTACAGAAACTGCCCCAGTGGTCGCCTTGGCAACATTGCAAGCACTGTTGCCATGTGTCAATCCTTAGTAGTAGTACAAAGAGTCATATAGTCAGTTCACAATAAAAAATACAAATGAAATAGCATTTTACTGAGACAAATTTCGCTTGCTGTTCACTATGCGTATGAGCACCAGATTCTTCAAAAATTTGTCCTAGTAGCACTGTATCTTTTTAAACTGCACTAATTACATTAAAACAGCGCTAATTGCCAATACGAAAAGCTCTCTTTATCGATTTACCTCTATTTTATGAGTTCATTTATGACTGCTTTTACACCAATGCCACTGGCGGATAAACAGCAACTATTGGTCAAACTCTGTGAGCAATATGAAGATGCTATCTTTATCCTAGATGCAAATTTGTATTATTTATCGGTCAATGCAACTTATGAGCAAATGATCGGTTACACAGAAGATTTTTTGCTTGGGCGTCCGCTTGGCATATACGCAGCTGAATTGTTATCAGAAGATGAACAATTGGTATTAAAAAATCTGATTAGCAGTTTGGACAGCACAGGGTTCTGTGAAATTGATTTTTCCATGGCAAACCGTTACGGGCACAATGTTGATTGCCATATCACTTACCGCAGAATCTACCTAGATGATACGCCGTACTATGTCGGCACGATTCGAGATACCTCGATCGTTGTAAAAAATAAAAAGAAAATGGTGCATTTGCTCAATCATGATGAGGTGACTGGACTGCCAAACCGTAAGGTGTTTTTGAGTCAGACCAGTGAGCTGCTGTTAGAGAGCTATCAAGAAGTGGTGATTGTCCGTGTCAATATCGATCGTTATCGCAACCTTGCCACATTGTTAGGACCTGAATACATCAACACTTTGGTTGAGGATTTTGTATTGCGGATTAAAGCACTGGCACTTGATCATTTGCGCTGTTTTTCACATTTTGGCGGTGATGACTTTGCTTTATTGTTTGAGTGTAGTGACGCCAATATGGTGCGCCATCAACTAGATATTTTGATGCAAATGTGTGAGCGTCCTTTCTTTATTAGTGATAATGGAGCCACAAATACCGAGGTGTATTGTCATGTCTCTGTTGGGGTCAGTTACTATCCTGAAAATGATAATGAGTTTATCGGCTTATTAACCAAAGCTGAAAGAGCATTAAATTATGTCAAGCAGCAAGGTGGCGACGATGTCTGTTGGTATAACAAATCCCTTATTGAGCTCAATGCTGATCATTTGCAATTAGAATATGAGCTTAAAAGAGCCACTAACGAAGGTCAGTTTGTCGCCTATTATCAACCCAAATTCGCCCTAGATACAGGTGATATTTCAGGCTTTGAAGCTTTGGTACGCTGGCAGCATCCCATTCGCGGATTGCTGCAACCTATTGATTTTATTGATGCCATTATCTCTCACAAGTTATCGCTTGAGTTGTTCTCTCAAGTGGCAACCCAAATCGCTGAGCAGCTAAAGATTTGGCAAGGTTTGGGCTTTGACCAACATATTTGTATCAATGCCGATGCCGCTGAATTCAGCAATCCAGAATTTTTTGATGTGGTCAGTAATTTACTGGCACAGCATCAAATTGCAGCGCACCAATTACATATTGAGGTGACAGAATCTTCTTTGATGAAGCGCCACTCTAATGTTAAAGAACAGCTAAATTCGTTAAAAGCGCTAGGGGTTTGCTTGGCTTTAGATGACTTTGGTACCGGCTATGCTTCTTTGAGTTATCTGCAAGAATATCCCTTTGACTTCATTAAAATCGATAAAAGTTTTATCTCTAAGATTACCGCAGACAAAACTCAACGTGCCATTGTTAACGCTATTTTGGCATTAGCAGAAGCACTGGATATGCAGGTCATCGCAGAAGGTATCGAAAACGAGCAACAGCGCGATTTGCTCTTGGCTATGGGTTGCCAGTATGGTCAAGGCTATTGGTTTGGCAAACCTATGTCTGCTGAAGTTACAACCAACATGTTAATGCAACAACATTTGTCCAAAAATAACAATGGCTAGAGAGCGAGTATAAAACATCCTCATATCGTTCCTCTACCATATCGATAAACGTGCTTAGCGTGTAGGCTATATTGTACATAGGATGCAAGATAGGTTGATGACTTATCAGTATTGTCTCCAAACTTGTATATTTTCCAGTGAACGCCTATCTTTTACCAAGAATTTACAGATACGGTCTTAATTCTTTTCTCAATGTTATTTCATATGATCGGTATCGTTGTTTGTTAATAATGCAGACACACTCCATGCCAGCAAGATACTAGCAACTCAGACTTACAACAGTCATCCCATCGCTGTCGGTCATACACCAAAAAAGGACAGGAAGTTATGCAATACAAAGCACCCTTACGTGATATCCAATTCGTGATGCATGAGTTACTTGACAGCGAAAGCCATTATAAAACCTTACCAGCATTCCAAGAAGCAGATCGTGAGCTAATGGACAGTCTGTTTGAGATGGCCGCAAGCTTTGCTGAAAATGAGCTATCACCACTCAACCAAAGCGGTGATGCTGAAGGCTGTCAGTTCAACAATGGTCAAGTGACGACGCCAAAAGGCTTTAAAGAAGCATACAAAGCGTATTGTGAGCTTGGCTTCCCAGCCCTATCTGCTGAAGAAGACTTCGGCGGTCAAAACATGCCCTTTTCATTATCGACCGTCATTAATGAAATGGTTGGTACAGCTAACTGGTCATTCTCTATGTACCCTGGTTTATCTCATGGTGCCATTCAAACCATCGAGCATCACGGTACAGACGAGCAAAAACAAACTTACCTAGAAAAAATGGTCAGCGGCGAATGGTCAGGCACCATGTGCTTGACTGAAGCACATGCAGGTTCTGATTTGGGTATTATCCGCACCAAAGCCGAGCCTAAAGAAGATGGCAGCTATAGCATCACTGGTCAAAAAATCTTCATTTCAGCTGGTGAGCATGACTTAACGGACAACATCATTCACATTGTATTGGCTCGTCTACCAGGCGCGCCTGCTGGTACAAAAGGCATCTCACTGTTTATCGTTCCTAAGGTAACGGTCAACGAAGATGGCAGCCTAGGTGAAAACAATAACGTCGTTTGTGGCTCTATCGAACACAAAATGGGCATCAAAGCCTCAGCCACGTGCGTGATGAATTTTGATGGCGCAACGGGTTATCTAATTGGCCCAGAAAACCGTGGTCTACAGTGCATGTTTACCTTTATGAACGTGGCGCGTATTGGTACCGCAGTTCAAGGTTTGACAGCAGCAGAATATGCGTTCCAAGGCTCATTAACTTATGCCAAAGATCGTCTAGCGATGCGTTCATTATCTGGTGTTAAAGCCCCTGAAAAAGTAGCTGACCCTATCATTGTACATCCAGCGGTTCGTAACATGCTGTTGACTGAAAAAGCCTTTGCTGAAGGTGGCCGTGCTTTAGTCTATTACCTCTCACATTTTGCAGATACTGTCGCAAAAGGCGAAGGCGATGCGCTTAAATTTGCTGACCAAATGCTGTCATTATTGACGCCTATTGCCAAAGCATTCTTGACTGAAACTGGTCTAGAAGCGGCTAACCATGGCGTACAGGTTTATGGTGGTCATGGCTTTATCAGCGAATGGGGTATGGAGCAAAACGTGCGTGATACACGTATTGCATGTCTTTACGAAGGTACCACTGAAATCCAAGCGCTTGATCTATTAGGTCGTAAAGTATTGGGTTCACAAGGCAAGCTGCTAGCAAACTTCGTCAAAATCATTCAGACATTCTGTGAAGAAAACAAAGAAAACGACGAGATGGGTCAGTTTATTCGCCCACTTGCCAAACATCTTAAAGAATGGGGCGATTTGACTGCACGTATCAGTATGCAAGCGACTGAAAATCCAGATGCAGTTGGCGGCGCGGCGGTTGATTATATGTATTTCAGCGGTTATGTGACGCTAGCCTACTTATGGGCACGCATGGCATTAGTGGCACAAACTGAACTTGCTAACGGTAGTAGCGAACAAGCATTCTACGACGCGAAAGTCAAAACTGCGCAGTTCTACTTTGCCAAACTGTTGCCACGTACCACCACTCACGTACAGCGTATCAGCACTGGTGTTGAGCCGTATATGAGCATGGATGTTGATCAATTTGCGTTTTAATTAACACCAAAAAACATTGATCGATCATTTTTTTGTAGCGCTAAATAATGTATTTTTTATCGGCAACATACCAAGGTGTGTTGCCGATTTTGTTTACTATCACTTAAAATCTGCCATAGTCATTTTTTAAATAAAATAATCCATACTTTTGGTGTACGCATAATTCACGAACAAATACACCCGTGCGCAAGCTAATTTGCTAAACTTTAATAATGAATATTAAGCCCAACTCAAAAGATCTCTTATAAATTTGTTCAACTCACTTTTATTTATTTGAACCAAAGGAATGTTTATGGCTGTTTATAATGCCCCTCTTAATGACATGCGCTTTATCTTAAATGATGTATTTAACGCGCCTAAATTTTGGCAAAATAACGAGAATCTTGCTCATGTCGATATGGAAACGGTCGATATGATTTTGGAAGAAATGGCAAAACTGACAAAAAACGTTTTGTTACCTATCAACCGTAGCGGTGATGAAGAAGGCGCAACCTTCCAAGGTGATGGCGTTGTTACGACTCCAACTGGCTTTAAAGAAGCTTATAAGCAGTATGCTGAATCTGGCTGGGTCGGCTTAAGTGGTAATTCTGAATACGGTGGTCAAGGTTTCCCAAAAATGGTGACCATGCTAACTGAAGAAATGGTTTTTACCGCCAACCAATCATTTGCTCTCTACCCTAACCTAACCGTTGGCGCAACACTGTGCCTAAACGCGGCTGCCTCTGAAGAGCAAAAGCAAACTTACTTAGAGAAAATGTACAACGGCGAATGGGCTGGCACCATGTGCTTGACAGAGCCACATGCTGGTACTGACTTAGGTATCATCAAAACCAAAGCTATTCCTAATGATGATGGCAGCTATGATATCTCTGGTACCAAAATCTTTATCACTGGCGGTGAGCATGACCTAACTGACAATATCATTCATCTGGTACTCGCAAAAACCCCTAACGCGCCAGAAGGCTCAAAAGGTATCTCACTATTTGTCGTACCGAAATTCTTGGTCAATGAAGATGGCAGCTTAGGCGAGCGCAACACCTTAGCAGTCGGCTCTATCGAGCATAAAATGGGTATCAAAGCCTCAGCCACTTGTGTCATGAACTTTGACAGCGCCAAAGGCTGGATGGTTGGTGCCGAAAACACTGGTCTGTCATCAATGTTCATTATGATGAACTATGAGCGTGTCACCATGGGTCTACAAGGGCTTGGTGGTTCTGAGCTTGCTTATCAAAACGCAGCACTATACGCCAATGACCGTGGTCAAGGTCGTAGCGATACCCAACTGCAAAGCCCAGAAAAACCAGCGGATGCCATCATTCATCATGCCGATGTACGCCGTATGCTATTAAATGCCAAAGCCAACACTGAAGCGTCACGCTGCTTTGCGATGTACGTTGCCAAAAACCTTGATGAAGAGAAGTTTAGTACCGATCCAGAGGCCGCTCAAGCTGCTGCCGCACGTGTTGCACTATTGACGCCCGTGGCTAAAGCATTCTTGACTGACAAAGCATTAGAAGCCACTATTGATTGCCAGCAAGTATTTGGCGGTCATGGCTATATACGTGAATGGGGTATGGAGCAAATCGTTCGTGATACGCGTATCGCCCAGATCTATGAAGGTACCAATGGTATTCAAGCACTTGATTTACTAGGTCGTAAAGTGGCGAAAAATAACGGCAAATACGTTACCCATTTCTTAGGTGAAATTCGTGATTTTGTCAATAATATGCAAGCAGAGCACGGCATCAAGCAAGCGACGCTAGATGCTGCTGATACAATTGAAGCACTAACCACAACGGTGCTAAATAATATTGGTGAGCGTAAGAATGAAATTAATGGCTGTGCCGTTGACTACATGCATGCCTTTGGTTACCTAGCCTACTCGTATATGTTTGCGTTGATGGTTGAAGCAGCTGATGGTAAAGAAGGTGATTTTTACACCAATAAAGCCAAGCTTGCTGATTATTTCGTTGGTCGTATCTTGCCACGTATCGATGCCCATGCTCAGATGGTTCAAGCTGGTAGTGATCCGATGATGAACTTTGACCTGAATTACTTTGACGTACCTGCTAGCTAATTGGTTACTTTTATAATAAAGTAAGCCCTGCCGCACTATGATAAAGGGACAGTCACGCTACTGTCCCTTTTTTACGTCTAACATATTGTTTTTAAAAGCAATTATATAAACCTTTACATATTTGGTAGCCGTTTTGGTAGCCATTAGCTTTATTTTTTGGCTATTGGTAGTTAAAACCTTAACATTACTTAACAGGCTAAACCTTAAAAACAGTCGTTTAAGTTTCAACATTCCTCAACATGCCAGCAAGTGAAAACCATAATAATTGATAACAAGCTCATAGGCTCTAACTTAGCTTAGCTAACTTTGTACCATATCAAGGTTAAAACGCTGTAGCGGCTAAATGAGGCGGTATAGATAACGTGTTAAGGCTCATATCATTGGTTAGTAACTCAATGTCCACTTGTCTGCCTCGTTACCTGTCGCAAAAGTCCCTTATGCTGCCTCATGTTACTTGTCTTGAAACTATCCAGCATGGGCAAAATATGCCCCGTGCGCGTACTGTTCCATAAACTACCCCTTAACGTGTCCAACAATTCATTTTTAGCCCCTGCTTAAGATGTCCGAAAATTAACCCTTTTTATGGACTCCAAGTATTATTTTGACGGCTCTTTTTATGGACTCAAGAAAGTCCCCCTTAAGATGTCCAAAAACTATCCAAGTCCTTTTAAAGCAGTCCGAAAAACTACCCCTTTATGGACTCCGAAAACTCCTTTTTTATATTGCTCAAAAACCCTGTAATTGGTGTTTGCCTCGCGTACGCGCGCGATACTTGTACAGAAACTAGCTAGCCCCTTATGATGCATAGCTTTGTGATACTAGCAATGATGAGGGGCTGCCTTGCAAAATGTTAGCATTTGTCAACATTGGGCGGCGTGTGATTTGGTTTTGAATGTACGGTTTTATTAGGTTTTGAATAACAAGTTTTGACAAGTCGGCGGCTGTATTAATCGGTTTTGAATGTACGGTTTTATACGGTTCTAACCTTTTGGTAATCATGGGGTGGTAGGTGCTGCCAGTAATGAAATGAATGTGAGGTTTTGTGAGGTTCTAACGTGTCCGAAAACTAGCCGTAATCTTGCCGTTGTTCTCATGCTCGTACTTGTTAAGAAACTACCCTTTGATATGCGATATAACCAAAATAGGATTTATCCATAATCCGCTACAACCCTCCTATAATTCAACCCTAAAACCGCCTTGTAACCTATGACTGATAACCGTTTTCGGCTCATTCACTTTTTGGCAGTTCGTAGCGGAATAGTTAACTTAAACCACGTTTAATACGCCCAGTTTTGAGCCTATCTATTTTGTTTGACGGCTCTATGCTGTTTTAGTGAGGCTATAACGCTGTAGGCTAATGATGGTCATGCTTTGCGGTAGCACTTACCCCATTGGGGGTTGTGCAATCGGTAAAAGATGGTAAAAGTAATTCCACTTTTCGACTATACAAAACTATACTTTGTGACGGTCTGCAAATTGATTTTGAATGTTAGGTTTTATTAGGTTTTGGATATTGGGTTTTGCTGGGTTCTACGATGTCCGAAAATTACCCTTTGCATGAGATAGGCGCAAAACTGCTCGCATCAAAAAACTAGGGGTAACCTCAGGTTTTGAGTGCTGGCAATGTAAACAAATGACAACATGCTAAATCGTAGAAGTAGTTTAAAACCTTAACAATAGTTAACAGGTGATTATCTAAAACCTTAGGGTTTCCTTAGGGTATCTTTACACTATAAAAAGACGCTCATGCCTCAATTAATCATTAAATTATTGCTATTGCCTCCAACTTTGCACTGCCAAAACTGACATAACCCCCTAACAGGCACAAAAAAGACGCTATTTATTAATAACGCCCAGATATTGCACTGCCAAAACTGACGAAACTAAATAAACGCTTTGAGGTTTGGATTGATATAGTAACGCTCTGTCGGTCTGCCACCTTGCCCCGTGCTTTCCACCTGCTTATAGTTGAGCCAGTCATATTCTATGAGCACATCAAGCGCAGTCTGGACTGCCTCATCATCTGTTAAACCTTTCCAGCTTTTACGCTTTAGACTTCGAGCGGTAAAGCCATGACTTACCCAGTTGGTTTTGTCGGTTTTGTCACTTGGTTTCTTGAGCATTTCCAATATTTTCTTGGACAGCAAAGACGCTTTGAGGTGTGAATTATCAGTAATGCAGCTATACACCCTAAGCATGTGCGACTCCAGCATATCGCCCCATGCAATCGCCGCTTGTAGTGCGTCAAGGCTAACGCCTCCTAAACGTCTGCCTATCTCCACACAGTCCACCAGATGAAAGATAAGGGCTAACGCTGGTATGAGTCTGCCATACTTGAGCAAGTGCTCACTGATTACCCCGTGTTCTGCCTCATCAGCTTTGTTTTGTAGGTTGTTATACCACTCCATAAACACAGGATAAGCATTACTATCAAAGCGAAAGTAAGGGCGCTTGTAGAACTCGTTAGGCTCATGTGCCCCATAACTGACTAAGCTATCGGTGTAAAGGTTGTCCATCGACTCAAACAAGGCATAGGCGGCGTTACGGCTGTCTTTATCGACTGCTATGTCGTTCTCCTTAGTTCTTGGCATTGGGTCTGGGTAAACCATCATTTGAAAGCGTTGCATGAGTCCATCATTGCCCATTCCTTTCATGGTCTTTTCTAAATACATCTCGAGCTTATCAGGCTGCAAGCCACCCATGACAGACAAACAATGATTTTCAATGAATAGCGAGCCGCGCCCTATTCTGTCCACCATTTCGCTGCCTGTACCGTTAAAGCCTGACAGGTAGAACGCCCTTTGTTCTTGTTCGCTGTCCTTATCAAGGCTGGCTAAAAAGCCTGACAGCTCATCACGAAACTGTAGAACGCCGTTATTGTTTTGGTTCTCAATTTCGCCCAGCTTTTCCATAGTAATATTACCTACCATGTGGCGGCGTGGAATGGGCACGTTGTTATCTTGAGCCTTGCTTTCAGCTATCGCCGCCGCCTTTTTGTGCAAGTCCTCACTGGTTATAGGCTCGTCCGTGTCATCGGTCTGGGTAGCGAGCTGCTTTGCCATTTTCTTGAGTGCGTCATCGTCTGCCTTTGCCTTGCTGTCATTGATGAGCTTTTGCGTTTCATGTTCTTGTTTAGCGAGTTCATGAGCTGCCCTTGCTTGGCTCGCAAGATTATCAATCGGTTTCATTGCGGCGGTTATTGACGGGCTTTTCTTACTTGAGGGCTGCCCAATGATTGCACCCCACAGATTTGGCACTATGTCCCAGTCATCAAGGCGCTTAGGCATGATAGCCACCTTTGTACCTATGACACTGCCCAATGCCACAAGCAAAGGCACTGCTACAAATTCAAGTGGTACGTTAAGCCGTTCGGCGCTGTTCATTGCATAGTTGTAAAGCGGTTCAGGTAGCATGTTCTTGGTTATGCTGGTCACTGGTGGCAAGGTGTGATTGATTGGCTTTGGCTTTGGCCAGTCTGCAAGCTCCAAGTCGATTATCTGGGTATCATCAAACGATAAGATTTCAGCATAACTTTTGCCGCATTCAAGATGAGCCATTACACCCCACGGGGCAAGAACTACTTTGACGTTGCACCCTGCAAACTGCTTTTTAACCTTGTCCTTGTGCTCAATGCTGGGCAATATCGTTACTTGGGTATCTTGTGCAAAGTGCTTTACCGTATCAAGGAACAGGTAGGGCGTTGGACTCACTGCTACTATGATTTTCTCATGTGCAAAGTGTTTAGCGAGCGTTACCCCGTCTTTGTAATTATCGACTATGACAAGCTCATAATCGCTTTGAGGTGTGCCAAGAAATAGCGCACATGATTGGCTTGTGTCAGTGACAAAGGGCAAGCCGCTATCATTGGGTGTAAAGCAAACAATACTTATTGCCTCTATAACTCTATTATGTAATATTGCTCCTACTGTGCCTGTAGTTTGCTGCCTTACTGCTCCATGTTCGCCTGTGGTCGGTGCGATGTCATGTTGAATATCTAACAAGCTATTGGGTTCTAACAGGTGATAAATATCTGTTAGCAATTTGTCGCCTTGTAATGTCTGTTCTGTCGCTGGGTTGTGGTCGCCCAGAACAGTGATTAAGCCCGTGTTGGTCGCATGGGCTTTTTGCTGTGTAGTGGTCATCTTTTACCCCCTGCTTGCGCCTGTTGAGGCTTGCGTGTGGCTCGATACTTCTTGTAGTAGCTTTTGCGCTTTGCATACTTGCGGCTTTGTTTGGGCTGTGGGTAATGCCTCATTGTTCGCCCTCCTTGTCGATGTCGTCTTGAGCCTGTGCGCGTTTGGCTGCTTGCATGATTTGATAATAGCGGCTGCCTTGCGTGTCCTTTCTTTTTTGCTCCTTGCCCTGCTTTGACTTTGCATAGGCAAGTTGAGCGTCCATAAAGGTTTTAGGGTTATCGTTATCAGTAGGCACAAGCATCTACCTTACCGAAGCCAGTTTGGGCTAAGGGTTCGTTGATAGTGTCCAGTTGGCTATAAAGCAGATTAATCCAAGTATCGGCGGCATCTTGTGACAGACGCGCTAATGCTATGGCTGCATGGGGTTCTATTTGACGGGTAGCGATAAGGTGTAGCAGTTGCCCCAAGTCATGCAAAACAGTAGCAGCGCCGTTAATGTCACATGCAATATCGGACAGCATGATAGACGGCATTAAAATTACTTCGTTATCATCGGCGGCGGTCATGTTGATGGTTTTAACTTGGCTGGCGTGGGCGGTGTTGTTTAAGTTATGCATAATTAGTTACCTTTATTTTTGTGAGTGTTTGGACGTTGACGGGTTTGCATGAGGCAATCAATAGCAGCAAAAACAAGCAAGCCATGACTGATATAAAACCGATAACGCTAAACTTGCCGCGCTTGGGTTTCTGGTTGCCACTGTGCTGCCCGTGGTCGGCTTTTAGACTGGTTCTGTTATCTTTGGTCATTTCTTACGTCCTCCACGTTGAAAGCGATTTCTGCTATGCGTGTCGATAGCCCTTTGAGTGAGTCCACTTGTCGGCTGCCTGTTGGTATTGCACAGCGTAAAGCTAGTAGTTGGTTTTCTACTTCTACTATCTCTATCAGACTATTAATAGCGGTCACATTGGCGTGCAAGGTAATGATTAGCTGGTCGATAAAATCATCAGTTATCATCAAAAAACCCTCATCTTTTAACCTGTCTATGACTTCGTTTACTAGGTCGTCATTACTCATAGTCATTCACCTTGATTTCAGGTAATAAGATAAGCCCACTCATCTGCTCGCTGACAATGCTTGCAAGTTCACTATTAGCGAGTAGGGCGGCTCTTACAGCGACTATCACGCCCTTGCTGGTATCATCATCGGTTTTGATTGCGCTAAGTGCTATTGATAGGCTTTCAGCATCGTTTGATAGGTCTTGTATGCGCTCATCAAGGACAGACAAGTAATAACTATCTACTGCCACCAAACGCGGCTCTAAAACATCATTAAACTGGGGCATGTGCCACTCCTTTGCTGTCTGCTTTGTTTACCCAATAACGACTAAAATGCTTGCCGTTTTCCTTAACCGTTTTGCTTTGGATATTCATGCCTGACTGCCTAAGCTCATGAATACATTTAGCAAGGCGCGTTATGCGATATTCAGTGATTGCTTGCCAAGACGTTATTGGCTGCCCTGTTAGCAAGTGGTCTTTGATGATTTGATTTTGAGTTGTTTTAGTCATTGCTTACGCCTCGCTGTTAGCATGTTGGCTATCAATAAATGCCAGAATGTCGCTGTTCTTAAATAGCAAGATGCCATTGACGTTTGACGGCTTGATAAACTTAGGCGGTTCAGCTTGCCACCATCTACGCAAGGTCAAAGGACTTACACCAATTAAAGCGGCGGCTTGCTTGATACGCATTTGCCCGTCTGGGTGGATTGCTGGGGGTGTCTGGACGTTATCTGTTGCTTGGGTCATGCTCTTAACTCCGTATATCTGCCATTGTTTGGCGTGGTCTGGAGTTATCAGTATGCTAGGCAGTGTATGGGGTGTAGCAATGGTGCGCCCTTAAGAAAAGGGCATGATGTGAGGGTGTGACCCTTATATTTTAGGCAATAAAAAAGCCCTGCATTTGCTGCAAGGCTCTTATGTTCTGCTCATGTTGTTATTGGTTCTGCTTGTAGCTTTTATTCAATATCAAGCCTGTTATAAATCCCTCAGCGTTCGCTATGTGCTTGGCTGCTTGGTATGAGCTGACTTGCTTGTCACTGTCTTTGCCGTACTTAAGCGGCGTTAAGTAATGCTTTGCTATGCTACTGTCGCTCATGCGCTCAACGTATTTCAATAGTAAGATTTTGCCCTCTAAGGGCTTATGCTCACATAAAATAGTTATGAGCCTTTCCACTTTTAACGCCTCATCATCGGTAATGTAGGCGGCTGTGCGTGTCTTTCTTTTCTCCACAACATGCCCACGCATTAACATAGCCATAGGGCTTTTATAACCTAGTCCATTACCGTGTGATAATGCCCAATACCCCCAAGACGCTAACAAGTTCTGCACCTCTAAATCTAAACTGATTGCCATTTCTCAATACCTCATGATTGCGTATTGAGATAGTAGCGGCGGCTCATAGGGGCTAGGCAATGGGGTAGCCCCAAAAAAAGGGGCATTGTGCTATAGGGTGGTCTTTTCTTTTAAGGGTGGCATGTGCAACTCTTTAACGGCATGTAATGGCACGGCTAACAATGTCTGTCCATTCTTTGTGTATGCAACATTCGTTATCTTTTCTATGCGTTTGCCAAGTTCTCTTGTAGGGTCAAGGTTCATTCTTTTTGCTATCAGCTCAAATTTACCAGCATGTGAAGTGATATGAGGGTGGCTTTCTTTCAGCTCCCCATCTGCATAAATCCGCTGCCATATCATCAATGCTAAATGTAGTTCAGGCGGATAAATATGCTCACTCATGTTCTGCCAGTCAAGTGACTGGTCTGTGGTCGTAGTCTTAGCGGCTGCCAGTTCGGTATTTGCTTTATCCAACTGCTCTTTGAGCTTATCAATTTCAGCTTGTGCATTAGCTGGCGTGTTTGTCTGTTGCTCTAACTTAAATATCTTATTATCTTTTTTCTTAATGACATTAAGTAGTCCTTGAATACGCTTTATCATTTCATCAGGTGTGTTTACGGGGTGCGTGTCCTCATGAAAGCTAAAGTCATTACTATAAATTTGATAAGACTCTTTAAGGCGCTCATCTGGTGGCAATTTTTTATTAGTTAAGTCTATGCGTTTTCCAAAGGGAATAGTCACAACATCAGGCACAGCGGCTTGAAACTTTGAAAGCTGTTGTTCTAGTTCGGCTATTTTGTTCTGCGCTTCTTTTAGTTGATTAACTTCTCTATCAGCCTTAATAACTTGAGCACAGGCATCGGCTTGTTCCAGTTCATATTCATAATTTAATTGAGATAACGTATCATTTATTTCATTACGTTTATTAGGGAACAAAAATGACAGCTCATTTCTTGAAAAACGCACCTCATCAAAATTAATAGTTGATAATTTAATAGCATCAAGTTTTCCTATTTCTGGGGTAGGCGTTTGAGTGAACAAAAAGACTTCATCAAAAACCTTATGTATTGTCATTTGCTGCTTGAGAATTCTTTGGATAGTTAATGGCGTGTGTATTTCTATCCATTCTGGCGCGTCACAATCACCATACATTGAATAGGTTTCATAATTTCTAGTCTTGTGCATGAAAAAATCATCATGCGTAAAATATGCTTTCATCTTTTCGTAAACAGTCACACCATCAACGGGGCAACCAACGTAACCACTAAATAAAAATACTGGTGTAAGCTCATTAACGTTGCTCAGTTCCTCAAGTATTGAGTGGTCTATTTTTTCGCCTGTTCGCTCAAAAACAAAATCAATCGTTTCTTGCATTGATAAATATTCTTTAATTAAAACACTCATGTTTACACCCTACACCCTTAAACAAAATAGGAGTGAGGCGCTGACAGCATAAGGGTGTAAATCGCTGTCGTTCGGTTCATGACTACCTAGCCTCACAAGTGGAATGACAGCCCTTGAGCCGTCAAAACTGGTTTAAAACTGTCTAATATGGGGGTTTTGTCAGTTATGGCAGTGCTGTTTTAGGCTTGTTGTTCTTTTTTATTCTTAAAATCAGCATGAATAACATTATCAAACTTGCCAGCCTTGATATTGTCTAGGTAGTTCGCCCAGTCGTTCATCATGTGAGTTCTATTATCCGAAAAATCAAAACGGCTATATGCTTTGCCGTACTTGTTAAGCATTGCATGACCTAACTGTATTTCGGTTATCAGCTCATCATAGCCCAGTCGTTCCATCAGCATAGTTTTTGCGCTTGCTCTAAAACCGTGGGGGCTGTGAATGTCTTTATAGCCTTTGCCGTTATTCATAACTGGACTGTTCAGTAACTTGTTAATTTCTTGGACATGATGATACTGGGCTTTTTTACGTCTAGAGTTATAGAATACATAATCATAATCGCCCGTTAATGGCTTTATTTTCTCTAATATGGCTATGGCTTGCGGTGCTAGTGGTATCACTACACTGTCCACCATATCGCCCCGTCCCTGCCCTTTCTGTGGCTCTAATATCCATTGCTTGGCGTTTAGGTCAATGTCTGCCCATCTCATAGCGCAAACATCACCAATGCGAACAAACGTAAGTGCTAGTAGCTGTAATATACTTTTGTTATAAAGTTGGCTTGTATCGTCTAGCTGGTCAATATCTTTTAGCAGTTCGGCAAACTCTTTAGGCTGTGTTAATGATGGGCGGTGCTTTACTTTATGCTTAATGAGTGTTCCGCCTAAGTCGCTGGCTGGATTGTACTCAATGACCATATGAGCTTTGGCAATTTGTAGAATGCTCTTTAATATGGTTTTTACCGTTAAGCCTTTGTACGGGTGTTTTTTCTGTATGTCCTTGATAAACTTAATAACAATGCTAGGGCTAATGTCCGTAACTTTCATATGTCCTAACTTTTGCTGAATAACCTTAATAATTATTTTATTGCTCTTGATAGTCGAGTGCGATAAGCTCTTGCTGTTTTGTATTTCCAGCCATTCATTAATAAAGTAATTTAAAGTATTTTGACGGTCTGTTATGTCTTTTTGCTTTAAGCTGTCCCTATGCTCTATTGGGTCTATATCTTTAGCTAACAGTTGCATATTGTCGCTGTGGTATTGACGGGCTGCGGCAAGGCTTAACGCTGGATATTGTCCTAACGTCATATAGGGACGTTTGCCAGTGACAGGGTGCGTATAACGGTGTCTAAAGTCGGCTGTAACGTCTTGACTATCTTTTTGTGGTCTAATACGTATCTCTAAGCCTTTGTAGCCAGCTATAGGATAGCTAATCGTTTTAGCTGTCTTGATAGTGTCTTTGATTGCTTTCTTAATTTGCGTGTCGGTTGTTAAGTCTATTTTAGCCATCGTCTTATTACCTGTGTTTTGGTAGCCACTTTGGTAGCCATTTGGTAGCCGTTTTCACATTAGTTCTAACGTTATCACAGATGACATATTAGCACCAAAGCTATGTATAATAAAGGCTTTATGGCTATCAGGTTATATCAGGCATTATCAAAAAACACACTCACGCTACTGTCCCTTTTTTTGCCAAAAATATCTTCATAAAATTGACACAATAGTCATCAAAATACCTGCTAACAAAATAGTTGACTATTGATGAGCCGTTACGATTAAAATAACGCAAAACCAAATGCCTTAAACTTAATAAAAATATACTAAAACTTATAAATGAGGGCGCAGTACATTAACAAGCGGTAAATTAATAAAGATATGTATCGCAACAGTGATAATTACAGCCAGTCACTAAAAGAAGAAGATGTCTTATTTCACATACTACATAATAACGATGATTGAAATAACTACCATAAGGGATACGATGTGTCAGAGATAAAACACATTTTACAACAGATTACTGCCTTAAGTGATGTACCAGATCCCGCGGTACTTAAGCGCTTAATCGATGAGCTACGAGTAAGTGATAAAGAGCCTACTTTAGCCAATCAGAATATTCAAAATCTTATTGAGGTTTTACGTCAGCATCCAGAATATGGCGATGGGCTGTCGAGTTTCGTCTTAAAACTTATTATCGAATACCGCCAGATCGCTCTTTATACCGATACTGGCATTATGTCAGATCAGGGTTTCTTTTACAGTTTGCGCCGTTTGATTGGTCATCGTTTTTTGCCACTACTGCCACAAGAAGATTCTGTCGTAGAATTGGTTGGTTATTTATTTGATAAACGCTCTGATGAGCGCTGGCTTGCCCATATTGAAAAAGAAAAATGGGATGAGCTGGTCGGGCTGCTCAAAGTCCATGAGCAGCATCTAAACTTAGTCGCGACGGCAAAAAACAGTATTTTGAACGCGATTATCATTTTATCGTATCGTATCAGCGGTATTGGCTTGCATCCAGACTTGATGGAATCTTACCCGCAAATGCTGAATTATTCAGCGTCGTTTGTGGCACAAAATCAAGAAGCAGTCTTGTACGTCAATCAGTACCGAGAAGCACATGAGCTCGACACCTTAACTGATATCATTCCCGAAAAAGCCGTGGATCCAGCGCCTCTATTGGTCATGATTGAGCAATGCGAAGACATCGTTGCCACCATACGCAAGCGCATTTACAAAACCGGTATCTCTATTCGCCTAACCAACATGATGCTACGATTAGATCAAAGCTTACAGCGCATGCGCATATTGACTGAACTGGTAGCAAACAACTACGATAAGCGCGATCGGGCAATAATTGAATTGATTCAAGCGCTGATTACGACTGCCAGTCATCGTTATAGTATTGGCTATTTGATTGACAATAATACTAAGCTGCTATCGCGAAAAGTCACTGAAAACGCCAGCCGCGTTGGCGAACATTATATTAGTACTGATAAATCTGGTTATCAGAAGATGTTTAAAAAAGCCTCTATCGGTGGCTTTATCATTGCTTTTATGGCGACGACTAAGATATTGGCATACCACTTAGCTCTCGCACCAATGGGTCGCGCCTTTGTCAATAGTATGATTTATGGTTTGGGCTTTGTTTTCATCCATATCGTCCATGGTACAGTCGCTACCAAACAGCCTGCCATGACAGCGGCAGCTATCGCCTCAACCATATCAGACAGCTCGGGTAAAAAGTCCCATCAGTTAAATAAGCTGTCTGAATTGGTGGTCGATATTTTACGCACCCAGTTCATTGCCATCATGGGTAATATTATGATGGCTATACCAGTCGCCTTGATCATCTCTTTTGCTTGGTTGCAATATACTGGCGCGCCGATGATTGATACCGATAAGGCGGCTCACCTACTTCATGATCTCGACCCTTTTCGCTCACTAGCTTTGCCACATGCTGCTATTGCTGGGGTGTATTTATTCTTATCAGGTCTGATTGCTGGCTATTATGATAATTTGGCGGTCTACAACCAGATAGGCGCCCGTATTCAGCGTCATAAGCTATTACAGTATTTATTACCCAAAGCATGGCTACAACGTTTAGGCGGCTTTATAGAAGCCAATCTTGGTGCCATCATGGGCAACTTTATCTTTGGGGTTTTCCTAGGAAGTACTGCAACGATTGGTTTCTTATTTGGCTTACCAATTGATATTCGCCATATTGCCTTTGCTTCAGCGAACTTGGCTCATGGCTTATTTAATATGTCGTCCAATCAGCTAGAGTGGCAAGTGGTGCTGCTTTCTGTCTTTGGCGTCTTACTTATCGGTATGGTCAACTTGATCGTCAGTTTCTCACTGGCACTTCTTGTCGCTTTACGCTCAAAAGAGGTGAAATTCGTTGATTGGAGTCGCTTAACTAAGCAACTCTTCAGCCACTTAATGACGCATCCTTCTGACTTTTTTTGGCCACGCGACAAACCGATGAAGTATGCACGTATTGATAGCCAAGGTCAGATGATTTTCGATGATACCGCATCACAAAATAGCAATCAGCCACTTCCCAAAAACTATGTAGTAAGGCGCTTATCTGATGTCAAAGTGCTCCCAAAAGCCTTGCAGAAGAAGACAGAAGGACAGCAGGCGGTCACTGATATACATTATACTAATCCATCAGCAGAACATCAGCTGAGTCCTGAACTAAACAACCGCGAAGCTCATATTACCGTCAATAAGTCAGCCATGAATAAAACCATTGAGCTTGATGATGGTCTGACAGAGGAAGCACTTAGCAGCGTCCCTTATAGTCAGGATATTCAATATGATAAAACGCATGCTGCGTTTGATGAGAATAATCAGACGGTATCTGATGCGATTAGTCAAGACAGCACTGCTGATAGCAAAGTTGCAGGCGACGCCAAAACGCCACTACCTAAACCAAAAAAGCCACCAAATCTACCCAGTTAATGGGTTAATTTGATGGCTTTTTTGGTTTTTGGAATCACTAAAAAATTAAGAAGATATCGGCAAGCACTGCGCACTTGACGTGATGGTCTTGCCATCACTTAAGCGATAAGCTAGCAAATGATTGCCCCAAACACAGCCACCATCTAGTGCACGAGCATAAGGCAGATCAATCTCACCTTTGAGTGCGGCCCAATGCCCAAATAACACCTTACGCGTGCGCGGCACTTGCCATTCAAACCAAGGCAAAAAATCCTCTGGCATGCGCTCATCTAGCCCTGAGGTAAAGCTAAATTCAAGCAGCCCATCCTGCTGACATAAGCGCATGCGAGTAAAATAATTGGCAATCGCTCGCATTTTCGTAAATCCATGAATGTCTGCATGCCAATTATCTGCCGTCTTGCTATAGAGGTTTGGCAACAATCTATCAAGCTGTTTTAAATGACTGCGCAACTGCGACTCTAACTGATGTGCATATTTTTCGGCGTCTTCAATACTCCAATGCGGCGGAATACCCGCATGCACCAGCACCGTATGCTTATCAGGATACACCAATAATGGCTGATGACGTAGCCACTCTAGCAATTCATCACAATCATCGGCTGCAAAAATCGGTGCTGTCTTATCTTTTTTCTTAATTTTCGTCGCCCCACGCCATACGGCTAGCAAATTGATATCATGATTGCCAAGTACAGTCGCGGCTGCCCCTTGCTCACACAAATCTTTGACATGACGCAAGGTATTTAAAGAGTCCTCGCCGCGTGCCACTAAGTCGCCGGCAAACCATAATTTATCTTGCTCAGGATCAAAATCCAACGTTTCAAGTAGCTGAAGATACGCAGCATAGCAGCCTTGCAAATCACCGATGACATACTGATGACGATAACTCATAAGCTCTCAATCTTTCTTGTGGATATTGTAGATACTACTTAGCAATCAATGATATCTGCGGTATGAATAACACTGATAAATCAGCCTTCTACTTTACGCGCTTGATTGCTCAAATTGACAAAATCTTTCACGCTTAAGGTTTCAGGACGGGCTTGTGGATCAATGGCGCAAGCTGCAAAATCGTCTTCGCTCAACGTCGGCAATAAAGTTGATTTTTTGAATATAGCGCGCAACGTTTTACGGCGATGATTAAAGGTTTCGCGCACCACCAATGCGAAATACTCTTCATCTTCTGCCACGACTGGCTTAATAATGTGCGGCGTCAGACGAAATACGGCACTGGTCACTTTTGGCGGCGGATTAAAAGCACCGCGTGGTACGGTGAGCAAATAATCCGTATGGCAGTGATACTGCATAATGACCGATAGGCGACCATAGGTTTTGCTACCGACGTCAGCGGTGATACGTTCAACCACTTCTTTTTGCAGCATAAAGTGCATGTCTTCAATCACATCGGCATAGCTGAGTAAGTGAAAGAGTATGGGCGTTGAGATGTTATACGGTAGATTACCTACCACGCGTAATTTGCCGCGCTCATCGCTATAAAGCTCCCGATAATCCACATGCATGGCATTGTTTTTGATAATCTCAAAATTTGGATGACTATTAGCCCCGATACGGATACGCAAGCTATCTGCCAAATCACGATCCAACTCGACTACAGTCATCGCATTCACTTCGGCCAATAGCGGCTCAGTCAATGCGCCCATCCCTGGCCCAATCTCAATCAAATTGTCATCACGCTCTAAGCGAATGCTCTCAACAATCTCACGGATAACACTACGGTCATGTAAGAAGTTTTGACCAAAGCGTTTACGCGGTTGGTGTTTGGCAGCACGTAGGCTGTTGGTAATAGATTGAGCATCAAATGTAGTTTTTGACATAGAATAGTCTTAATGAGTAAGAGGTAAAAGTGAGCAATGACGATAAAATGAGTGTTTTATTGGGATGAATTATATCACAGCTTATTATTTGACTGTGTTTTTGAGATATTTGATCTATAAACTACCCATACCTTGGCGCAACCAACACAGTAGCTTTTTGTTCTAAACCATTTGATATAATACGGTTCCCTAGTGAGGACTCGAATCTACGGCTGTAGGCTAATGATATCAAAGTTTTAACTTGTTGAGATAATCACAGTGTACTTCATGGTGTACTTGTCATATATATTCTGTTCGTGATCGGTACGCTATACAGGCTTCGAACAGGAGATTTTAGATATAATCTTAATGCCTATGAGGTCATTGATTAAAAGCTAGTAAGTTAGCTTCTGCAATCTCTCTATCGTAGCTTATGTTTAGGGTGTTTTAAGCTATATTATAGATATATTTGGATATTTGTTTTCTGGAACTTAAGTAGAGGTATAAGTGAATATCTGTAGAATCAGTACACAAATTAGGGAAATGTCTGAAGCAAAAGTAGATGCAGATGTGGAGACATGGAGAGATGTTTTTAGTAAATTTGATAAAGCAATAGAAGAATGCTTCGATGTTGATATGTTAGTTAAGTGCTTATTAGAAGATGACTTATGGTATATACCTTTTGATTCTAGAATGAAGCTTATGGAAAAAGCAAAATCTTTAGGCGGATGCTCATTGGAGTTTTTGGCAGATTACTATTCATTTAAAACAGCATTTCTGGATCCAGGCAAAGAATATGATGATGCTGTCGTAAAATTAGATGAATTATTTCAATAGGTTCTGTTAGGGTATACCCCAAGGGAACCAGATATTTCACCCTTCAAGCCTATTAACAGACCACTTAAAACAGACTGGTATAATGGAACCACTTATATTAGGGAGTGTTTGATGATTCATAAATAGGCATGGTTGATGCAAAAGTTGCCCAATATTGCGTGATAAACCTCGCTAAGGCATCGACTTATTCAAGAGGTCTATTTATGAGCGATTTATCGGCCATTTCATTTGCCATGAGAAGTGCCTGATATAGACTTGTGGCACTGGCACCGCCGCGTCCTGCTAAATCAAGCGCAGTACCGTGATCGACAGAAGTACGAATATAGGGCAGCCCCAAGGTCAAATTGACCGTATCGCCAAAACCATGTGACTTGAGTACAGGCAACCCTTGGTCGTGATACATGGCAATCACTGCATCGCAGTTGGCTAAATGTCTCGGCGTGAATAAAGTATCCGCTGGCATCGCCTCTGATATATCTATTCCAATATTGATAAATTCTTGCAGCACTGGATTGATAATCTCAATCTCCTCAATGCCCAAATGCCCGCCCTCGCCCGCATGTGGATTTAGACCACAAACTAAGATACGCGGTTGCGTCAAGCCAAATTTCTCACACATATCATCGATAACAATTTGTACTGTTTGGCGTACATTATCGGCAGTGATGGCTGCAGGAATATCTTTTAACGCCAAGTGCGTTGTAACAAGTGCCACTTTCATGGCTTCATTAGCAAGCATCATGACGACTTTATCACAGCCACTTTGCTGCATAAAAAATTCCGTATGCCCACTAAACATCGTGCCATCTAACAGTTTAATATCAGCCTCTATCAATGCAGATTTTTGTAGTGGTCCGGTGACGATAGCGGCGACTGTTTTGTTGGCTGCCAGTTTATGCGCTATTTCCAACTGCGTAACCACCATTGCGGAGTTATTGATATCAATTTTCCCACAAGCGACGGGCGCAGCACAGGGAATATTTAATAAGATAAAAGCATTATCATTATTAATAGCGCCACTGTTAATACTCTGCTGTGACATTTGATTTAAAAAATCATCGTCTTCTATAATTGCCTCATTTGTATTAATCGTTTTCCAAGGTGGGCAGCTTTTTAGTATGCCCGCAGCAATGAGCTCATCGGCACGTTTTTGCATTGCCGTGCTATCTGCTGTGACCCAAACTGGACGATCAAAATCCTGTAACTTACCCTCAGCCGCTAGCAGCAGTACGATATCCATACCAATACCCGCAGGTTCACCAGTCGTGATTAATAATGGCAATTTTTCTTGCATAGCACTAACATCCTATTATTATATTAAGAAGCTGATTCTATTGTATTTTTTATGATAAATGAGCGTATTTGAAGCTGTGTTATATGCCATGAACTTCATTTCATAGAAGCAGGCATTTTTATAGATAATTACTTATCTGGGCTGAAAAAATCACATAATGTGTTAAACTTTCGCTTTTGATTGTAGCATTTACTGGCACGCGTGAGATGACGTTTTGGTACTTCTCTCATCGAAATGCATTGCGCTTGCTTTGCTGTATCATTACTAAAATAAATACTTACAACAATACCCATCTATACCGACTTTTGAAATATTAGGCACTCATGGCAGATACTGAAAAAACCGACGACTTACTCAATCAAACACCACCGCACAATATCGATATTGAAAAGGCGCTGCTGGCGTCTTTGATGAGTATCGAAGAGGCATACGATAAGATTGCAGATATCGTTACCAAAGACGATTTTTATGCTGGGCGACATCAGTATATTTTTGATGCTATTGCGCATTTAGCTGCAGTCAATGAGCCTTATGACACGGTTATGGTACATGATTGGTTAGAGGCACAAAAGCTGCTAAAAAGCGCAGGCGGCGACAGCTATTTGGCGGATATCTTGAGCCAAAGTCCAGCAACTTTGTTTAACCTGACGGCTTACGCCCAGCGTGTACGCGAGCTATCTACACTACGTCAGCTGATTACTACCGGCAATGATATGTTGACCCTAGCCTATAATCCCAAAGACCAAACCGTCAGCGATATTTTGGATAACGTAGAAGCGAAGATATTTAGCATCAATGAGCAGCATAATAAACGTGCAGAGCAGCGTGGACCTGTCGGTATTACTGCCGTATTGACCAATGTTATTGATAAAATCCAAGAGCTCAAATCAAATCCAGATGGCATGATTGGACTACAAACCCCATTTGTTGAGCTCAATAATAAAACCCAAGGCTTGCAAGCAGGCGATTTAGTCATTGTGGCTGCGCGTCCATCAATGGGTAAAACCACCTTTGCGATGAACTTAGCAGAAGGGATTTTATTTAATGAAGATTTGCCTGTAGTGGTATTTTCGATGGAGATGCCCGCAGAATCTATCGTGATGCGTTTGCTATCATCTTGGGGCGCAATCAACCAAACACATCTGCGGTCAGGTCAAATGAATGAAGATGAATGGGCAAAAATGATGAACGCCATTCAGCATTTGCAGTCAAAGCATCTATATATTGATGACAGTACCGCCCTGCCACCGTCTGAGCTGCGTTCACGCTGCCGCCGTATTGCCAAAAATCATGATGGCAAGCTTGGCGCTATCATTGTCGATTATCTACAATTAATGAAGGTACCCGGCCTAGATGGCAACCGTGTTGGGGAAATCTCTGAGATTTCTCGAAGTTTAAAAGCACTAGCACGTGAGCTTGAATGTCCAGTTATCGCCTTGTCGCAGCTTAACCGTAGTCTAGAAAATCGTCCTAACAAACGTCCTATTATGTCGGATCTGCGTGAATCTGGTGCGATTGAGCAGGATGCCGATTTGATTATGTTCATCTATCGTGATGAGGTTTATAATGAAAACTCAGATCACAAAGGTGTGGCTGAAATCATTATTGGTAAGCAGCGTAACGGCCCTATCGGCACCATACGTTTGGGTTTTGAAGGACAATTTACCCGCTTTATCAATTTGACGCCAGAATACTATCAAAATGTCAGTTTTGAGAACGACGAATAATAAAACTGACAGATAATTACGCATCAAAATTGCTCGTAAAAATGGCCAGTGACTCATCAACTCAATTGATGAATTACTGGCTTTATAAGTTTATCCCTTCATCACTTTGCTAAAAAAGAAGACGATTATGCGCACAATCACTATCAAGCCTGCCGCCATTACTCATAATCTTAATCAAGTAAAAGCGTTAGCACCAAAATCTAACGTCCTTGCGATGGTAAAAGCCAATGCCTATGGACATGGTGTCGCCGCCGTCCTACCAGCGTTACAGCAAGCAGATGGTATCGGGGTCGCTACTTTAAGAGAAGCGTTAGAAGCACGGCAATTGGGCTGGGATAAAACTATTGGGCTTATTGAAGGGGCCTTTACTGTTGATGAATGGCGACAAGCAATTGAACACGATATCAGTTGCGTGATTCATCATGCGCCGCAATTGGACTGGGCATTAGAGCAAATACCACCTGTTGATAGCGCCACTCGAGTGGTTTGGATAAAGTACAACACGGGTATGAATCGTTTAGGTTTTAATAACCAAACGCTTATTTCAGCCGCAAAATCTCTGCATGATGCTGGCTATCAGCTGATTTTGACCACCCATTTTGCCAATGCTGACAATCAAGATCACCCATTAAATGCCATACAAATCCAGCGTTTTAATGACATGCTAAGTACTTTACGACAAACAGTCAGTACTAGTATTAAAGGATCATTGTGCAACTCTGCTGGTATCGTTAATTTCCCAGAGCATCATCATGATTGGGTACGTCCAGGCATTATGTTATATGGCAGTGCGCCTGTCATCGACCAAAGCGCGTATACGCTAAATTTGCAGCCAGCCATGGAATTTAGCGCACAAATTATTGCCTTGCAGACCGTACAAGCTGGCGACGCCATCGGTTATGGCAGCCGCTGGATAGCCCAGCAAGATGTTAAAACGGCTCTCGTTAGTATTGGTTATGGTGATGGATATCCCCGCGTTGTCAATGAGGATGCTTATGTTTCAGTCATTGACGCCGTAAATCAGCAACGTTACTCATGTGCAGTGATTGGGCGTGTCGCAATGGATATGATTGTCATCGATGTGAGCGCTGTACCAGAGAGTAGCGCTTTAAATAGCAAGGTCATACTATGGGGTGATGCACCGCATGTTGATGAAGTTGCCACCCATGCTGATACGATTGGCTATGAGCTACTGTGTCGTCTAAGCGTACGCCCAAATCGTATACAGATGTAATCGCCATGTCAGATAATGTCTCATCGAATGCAGGTTTGCATGACTGATAAATCATGGCAAATTGGACATTTACATTGAGAGTAATTGCGCTATACTAAAAGTTTGTTGTCATTCCAGTATACGCATTGACGCGATATAATTGCCGGCTGATAACGTATCATTTTCATTGACTTTGTTCGACTGCTAGGATTGCTATGAGTTTGCGCCATTTTTTGACCTTATCTGATTTAACCAAACAAGAACTAGAAAATCTTATCAAACGCGCCAGCGAATTGCGTCATATGCAACATGCAGGCGAGATATACCAGCCCTTTGTTGGTCGTACGCTCGGTATGATATTTGAGAAGTCATCCACCCGCACGCGTATCTCGTTCGAAACCGGCATGGGACAGTTTGGTGGTAGCGCTATCTTCTTATCGCCAAATGATACCCAACTTGGACGCGGTGAGCCAATTGAGGATTCCGCGCGCGTTATCTCTAGCATGGTCGATATCATTATGATTCGTACCTTTGGTCACGAAAAAGTCGAAACCTTTGCAAAATACTCAAGCGTACCAATCATTAATGCCTTAACGGATGAATTTCATCCCTGCCAGTTGTTGGCTGATATGCAAACTTATTACGAGCATCGCGGTAGTATCGAAAATAAAATCGTCACTTGGGTCGGTGATGGCAACAATATGTGTGCATCCTACATGCAAGCTGCCAATCAGTTTGGCTTTGAGCTACGAGTAGCAGCGCCTTATGGCTTTGAGCCTGACCCTGAGCTGATGAAACGCTTCTCACATTGCGTGAGTATCGTTGAAAACGTACAAGAAGCGGCAAAAGACTCTCACTTAATTGTCACTGATGTGTGGGCAAGCATGGGACAAGAGTCTGAACAAAACACGCGTGCGCGTCGTTTTTCCTCTTATCAAGTGACACCATCACTGCTAGATAAAGCCGATTCTGAAGTAGTCTTTATGCACTGTTTGCCAGCGCATCGTGGTGAGGAGATCTCTCATGATATGTTAGATGACCCACGCTCAGTGGTATGGGATGAAGCTGAAAACCGCTTACATGCGCAAAAAGCCTTGATGGAGTTTTTGCTAAAAGACAAAATCAAAATATAGATACTATTTTTCAAAAGCTATTTATACAATCATAGATATTAAAAAGGCAGAGCACATAACTTGTGCTCTGCCTTTTTTAATATGTGATAACCAAGTTAGTGTCTAATAGACAAGCGCTTATTGATTATCGAGTCAGTACTTCAACCCCATTACTGCTGGCTTTTAACAACACATCGGCTTGATTAGCAGCAAAGATACCATTACAGACCACACCGACGATATTATTAAGCTGCTGTTCAAGTGCTATTGGATTACTGACATCCAAATCATAAGTATCCAAAATCACATTGCCATAATCGGTGACAAAGTCTTCACGATAAACAGGCTCACCGCCCATTTTGGCCAACTCGCGCGCCACATATGAACGGGCTTGTGGCAACACCTCTATCGGCACCGGGAACTCACGTCCTAGTATCTCAACACATTTACTAGCGTCAACCATACAAACAAATTTGTTCGATGCAGCAGCAACGATTTTTTCACGCGTGAGCGCACCGCCGCCACCTTTAATCAGTTGCAAATGCGCGTTTACTTCATCAGCACCATCAATATATACATCGAGCTGACCGGCAAAATTTAAGTCAATAATCTCGATACCAAGTGCGCGCAATCTATCTTCTGTCACCTGCGAGCTTGCAACTGCGCCAGCCAGCTTTACTGTTGGTAATAACTCAATCAGACAGTTCACTGTACTTCCTGTCCCTACGCCAAGTATCATATCATCTTCGATATAGCGTAGGGCGGCGCGGGCGGCGGCTTGCTTTTGTGCTTGCTGATCACTCATCATAAGTCCTTGGCAAAATAAACGTATCGCTTTAAAAAAAGTAAAGGGTAAAAGAGGTAAAATGCGCCGCTATTATAACCGATGACTTTGATAGATGTCAGCGTAATAGCACCTCTAATAATAAGATATGACGTTAATTTTTACGACTAAGACAAATAGGGCAACCAAAATACTAAAGCTAATAAGGTGACTAATAACACTGGCGGGGTGATAATCAAACCAATCTTCATATACTGCCCCCAGCTGATTTTATAATCTTTTTCTGCCAATACATGCAGCCATAGTAAAGTCGCAAGACTGCCCATAGGCGTAAATTTGGGTCCTAAATCATTGCCAATGACATTGGCATAAATCATCAGCTCACGAGTGGCGGTCGGTACTTGGGCGCTATCAATCGCTAGTGCGCCTATCAAGGTAGAGGGCATGTTATTCATAATAGATGCCACGATAGCAGAGAGGAATCCTGTGCCCAAGGTTGCTATTAGGGTTCCTTGTTGTCCTAACCAATTTAGGATTTGAGCACCATAAGCAGTTAATCCTGCATTGCCCAAACCATAAACAACCAAGTACATGCCGATAGAAAATAAAACAATCTGCCAAGGTGCTCTACGCACAATTTCAGGCACGGACATCACCGCCCCACGACCGCCTTGCCAAAATCGCCCTGCAATCGCCATAAGTAGTAAGGCTGCTGCGCCAGTCACGAGCGAGATAGGAATACCGAGCGGCTCTGTCGCAAAATAAGCGACAAGCAGCAAAGCCAGTAGCGGAAAAGCGGCTTTGAAAACCAAGGTGTCTTCAATCGCTGACTCAGGCGTGCTAAGGTTAGCCATTGAGTAGTGTATTGGAATGTGGCGTGCATAAAATATCCATAGCACCACTAGCGTCGCTAGTACAGAGACAATATTGACTGGTACCATAACCAAAGCATAACGTCCAAAACCAATATCAAAGTAGTTAGCACTAACGATATTAACGAGGTTAGATGTGACCAATGGCAAACTTGCAGTATCAGCAATAAAACCAGTCGCTATGATAAATGCCAAAGCAGATGGCGGCGAAAAATTTAACCGTAATAAAATCGCAATCACAATCGGGGTCAGTAATAATGCCGCCCCATCATTGGCAAAAAACGCAGAAATAAAAGCGCCTAATATCACAATCATAGGGAACAATAGACGCCCTTGTCCATTACCCAATCTCGCTACATGCAGGGCTGCCCAAGTAAAAAACCCAGCCTTATCTAAGATAAGAGAGATGATAATCAGGGCGACAAAGGTAAAGGTAGCATCCCAAACGATGTCCCACACGACACCGACATCAGATAATTGCACCACACCAAAAGCTAGGGCGACCAACGCCCCGCCCATCGCACTCCAACCAATGCCCAAACCTTTAGGTTGCCATATTACTAGCCCTAAAGTAACGATAAAAATAATCAATGCGAGCATGAACTACCTTACTTAAGCAGACTTACTTAAGAAAACTTAGTGACATTTATTCAAGTAGGCTTCATACAGCCTACTTGATTTAGCCTATTTTATTGAATAAGTATCGAATCGATATTAGGTCAATTTAGAATTAAAAATTAAATCGATTTTTGATTGACGCGTTTTGATACTTCTTCAGCACTTTCAACCCGTTCAGAATAGCGATCAGTCAGATAGGCTGAGCGTCCACGAGTGAGCCACGTAAACTTCACTAACTCCTCACAAACATCAACAAGGCGCAGATATAAAGGCGACTTATCCATGCGATTATCATCGTTAAATTCCAAAAAGGCTTTTGGAATAGACGACTGATTTGGGATAGTAATCATGCGCATCCAGCGCCCAAGAATACGCAGCTGATTGACCGTATTAAAGCTTTGACTACCTCCACTGACTTGCATTATCGCTAAAGTCTTGCCTTGAGTTGGTCGGACGCCGCCCAATGACAGCGGGATCCAATCGATTTGCGCTTTCATGATACTGGTCATACTTCCGTGACGTTCGGGACTGACCCACAGCATACCCTCTGACCACTGCGCAAGCTCACGCAGCTCTTGCACTTTAGGATGATCTGCATCAACAGCATCCGGTAATGGCAAGCCAGATGGATCAAACATCTTCACCTCACAACCATACCAGCGCAATAGACGACTCGCCTCCTCGGCTGCTAGCTTTGAAAAGGAACGCGTGCGCAATGAGCCGTATAACACCAGTATTTTTGGCGCATGGCGTGGGTCATTTGCGCCTATTAAAGACTCAATATCAATAGGATGAATAAGACTTGTATCAATATTAGGCAAATCATCCATATTTACCTTGTCAAGACCACTTTCATCCAAATCAATAGTCTCTGAAACTGTTGCGGCGCTTTTTGTATCAACCTTTAACGTCATAAACAGTCTCTCCATCTTCTTTAGTAAAACTACTGACCGGATTGGCTAATAATGTAAACACTCGCTCCGACGGTCGGCACAACGCCGCGCCCTTATCTGTGACTACAATAGGACGATTGATTAAGATAGGATGGTCAATCATGGCATCGATAATCTCATCATCAGATACGGCAAGGTTGTCTAGACCCAGCTCATCATTAATCGATTCTTTACTGCGTAACAGCTCTCGTGGTGAGAGAGCCATTTTTGCCAACAGCTCAACCAAATACTCGCGACTCGGCGGTGTTTTAAGGTATTCAATCACCTCTGGATTATCCCCTGACGCTTGCATAATGGCTAAAGTGTTACGAGAAGTACCGCATTTTGGGTTGTGAAAAATCAAAGATGTCATAGTAATCTCACCTATTTTTTATGAATATAGAATTGGGACGTTTTTGATTGATAGCAGTTTAACAATGGGGGTGGTTTTTAACATCATCCAGCTCATTAATGCCACCGCGACTATCGGTTGAACAGCCATTTAAATTATTAACAAGAGCCGCACACAGCTCTGGATGTCCAGAGCAGCAATCTTGTAATAAAAACTCAATGACGGTCTGCATATGTGATAAAGAAGCACGGTAGATAATCTGGCGACTTTGGCGCTCTGATATCACCCATCCTGCTCGTGCCAGCACAGCTAAGTGCGTTGACATTGTATTGTGCGGCACAGACAATTGGCGCGCAATTTCACCCGCAGGTAATCCTAAAGGCTCGTGACTGACCAGCAGTCGAAATGCCTTTAAACGAGTTTCTTGTGAGAGGGCGGCAAAACTTATGATAGCTTGAGTCATTTCCATATGTCCAATAATACAGACATATGGAAATGACTCAAGCTTTTTTGGATAAATAAGCAAAAAAACTGGTTTTGTTGATAATTTTCTTTGACTTAATAAACATCAATGACCAAACCGCCGCAAAAACTGTAATTGTGTCTTGCAACATGTTTAAAATCAGCATAGGCTAATCTATTTGATTTTTATCATTCTCTGCATTTTTTGTCGCTGATAGCGACTTGCTTGTTTACTTATAATTCACCGCACTTTTTCATACATACTCTAGTTTAGGAATCATTATGCTGTCACATTGGGTACGAGCCATCTTGCAAGCCACCGTCTATGACGTTGCTATTCAAACACCACTTGAAGCGGCACCCAAACTGACCCAACGTTTTACTAATGACATTCGTTTTAAACGTGAAGACCTGCAACCGGTAAAGTCCTTTAAACTGCGCGGCGCTTATAATCGCATTAGCCAATTAAATGATGAGCAAAAAGCACGTGGCGTGATTTGCGCATCGGCGGGCAACCATGCCCAAGGGGTTGCCTATTCTGCTCGTAAACTTGCTCTTAATAACATTATCGTTATGCCAACCACTACTCCTGATATCAAAGTAGATGCCGTCAGAGCGCTTGGCGGCAATGTCGACTTGTACGGTGATAGCTTTGATGAAGCCAACCGTTATGCCATTGATCGCGCTGAGCGTGAAGGTTTGACTTTTATCCCACCATATGATGATGAGCTGGTGATTGCCGGACAAGGCACCATCGGGCTTGAGCTCACCCAGCAATGGCGCAATATGGATTACGTTTTTGTAGCAGTTGGTGGTGGTGGTCTGATTTCTGGCGTCGCTGCATTTTTGGGCGAAGTTGCCCCGCATGTCAAAGTCATTGCTGTAGAAGCCGACCAATCAGCGTCACTAAAAGCGGCGCTTGAAGCCAATGAGCGAGTCAAACTTGAACAAGTAGGACTGTTCGTCGATGGTGTGGCAGTTGCCCAAATCGGCGAATTACCGTTTGATATTGTTCGTATGCAGAAGAGTGATAAGTCCGGTCCTGTCGTCGATCCTAAAGTCGTCACTTGTACCAATGATGAAGTTTGCGCTGCTGTCAAAGATATCTTTGAAGAGAACCGCAGTATCGTTGAGCCTGCTGGCGCGCTGCCAGTTGCTGGTATGAAAAAATACATCGAGGCTCATAACCTACAAGGCAAAAACTGCGTCGCCATCATTTGCGGTGCTAATATGAATTTTGATCGCTTGCGCTACATCGCTGAGCGTACTGAGATTGGTGAGAAAAAAGAAGCTATCTTTGGCGTAACGATCCCTGAGCAGACTGGCGCTTTCTTAAACTTCTGTCGTAGTCTACACGGTCGTAATATTACTGAGTTTAATTACCGTGCTGATAGTAAGAAATCACCTGATTCTATGGAACCTGCGGCGATATTCGTTGGGATTGCATTAAAAGAAGGTGACAAAGAGCGTCAAACCATCCGTACGCAATTGGTAGCTGATGGCTATACAGCACACGACTTGACCGATGACGATGTCGCCAAATCCCATATCCGTCATCTGATTGGTGGCCATGCTCATGTTGAAAATGAGCAGTTATTACAAGTCACTTTCCCAGAACGTCCAGGTGCTTTATTGACCTTTTTAGAAAAATTGGGTGACGACTTTAATATTACCTTGTTTCATTATCGCAATCATGGCGCTGCTGAAGGTCGAGTATTGGTCGGTTTACAAGCTTCTGAGGGTAACTCTCGCCAGCTACAAGATGCGCTGCTCGATATCGGTTACGACTGCACCATGCTTAATGATAATGTTGGTTATCAGTTGTTTTTGAAATAAAAATAAACGTAGACTATCAATTTATCAGTGGCCGAAAGCATTAATCCCAAATGACATAATGCACAAAAGCCACTTAAATCTTATAGCACTGTCCTAATACAAAAATGGATAATAACCATGACGGCATCCCCTGTGAACAGCAGTGTTGTCAATAACTTCAATGACAAAAACGATGTTAATCGCTTACTGCTCTTTTAATTATTAAAAATACCACCATTATAATCTTACGTTATTGATATCTATGAGGTTTTGATGAGTAAACATAATAAAAACCACAATCAGCCCAGTCATAGCAATCCTGATGCTGTTCGTATGCGTCTTGATAAATGGTTATGGTCTGCACGCTTTTACCGCACTCGCACTCTTGCCAAAGAAGCCATTGAAAGCGGGCGCGTACATTATGCAGGTAGCCGCGCAAAGACCAGTAAAGAGATTACTGTTGGCGATGAATTGCAGATTCGTCAAGGATCAGCCACTGCCATGACTGAAAAGACAGTCGTTGTTGAAGCACTAACGGCGCAACGCGGTAACGCAACAGCAGCTGAAGTATTGTATTCAGAAACCGAAGAAAGCATCGCTCGCCGTGCCTATTATGCTGAGCAGCGTAAACTTGCCAACCTTGCCCGTCCAGACAACAAACCCAATAAAAAAGAGCGCCGTGATTTACATCGCTTTAAAAGCAATCAAGATTAGCTCTGTTGGTAAGATCAGCAATAACATCGCCTCATCTTAAGTAATAATACGGCTAGCGGGTATGCATGAACTGCTGACCCTATTGTTTACTCTCTGCCCTTGCCATTCAAGGTATTAACCGTTACGCTATCACCCATTAACTTACACTCTATAGCATGCTTATAAATCACATTTCTAATGTTGATTTTGATAGCATGTTTTTTTATTGCGACAAAAGGTCATCATATGCCCATCAAAGCGTCTACTCCGTCATCTGTATTATTGGTCTGTTTGGGGAATATCTGCCGTTCACCAACTGCTGAAGAGATTTTTCGTCAGCAAGCAGCGATTGCAGGGTTGTCGATGAAGGTAGATTCGGCAGGCACTGGGGATTGGCATATTGGGCATGCACCTGATGAGCGCGCGCAGCGTCACGCTAAAGCTCATGGTTACAACATCAATAAATTGGTCGCGCGCCAAGTCAGTGCTGATGACTTTCGCGATTTTGATTTAATCTTAGCGATGGATGCACAAAATTTAGCAGACTTGCAGAGTATTAAAAACGGTATAACAAATACCGATAAAAAATTAGCCAAATTGGCTTTATTTAGTGAGGAAGATCCCACTTACGGCGGTGATGATGTGCCAGACCCATACACTGGTGATGGCGATGCTTTTGAAGAGGTAATCGAGCGTATCGAATCAAGTGCACAAGCTTGGATTGAAAGCTGGAAGATATAGTAATCATAAGGCGCTATATTTTTGCTACCTTTATACCTAGCATCCTTTATAATAAATACCATATGACTTTTTGTTTACTTGCCCCATAGGCTATGTTATGACTTCAGCTTTATGCTCTAAACCCAGTGCACCACATACTCTATCTGATGACGTAGCTGATTTGTCTCATAGCAATACCATGGCTTTGGCATGTATGGCTGACTCTGTAGTTACCTTAACGGATGAGGTGCAACTTGATGAGTTTATGGCATATTATGAGCAAGATACTCAACATAGAAAGCCATTATTTGTCTTGTCCGGTGGTAGCAATGTGCTACTACCAGCAAAGCTCAATGCGATTGTCTTACGACCACAAATGCGTGGTATACAGGTGACAGCGCAAACAGACTTTCATGTCGATATCGAGGTAATGGCAGGTGAAAACTGGCACGACTTGGTGGTACATACGGTCGCTCAAGGCTGGTATGGACTCGAAAACCTTGCACTCATACCTGGTCTTACGGGCGCCGCTCCCATACAAAATATTGGCGCTTATGGTGTTCAGCTAGAAGACTGCTTACAGTCTGTACGTGCTTACCATCTGCCAAGTCAAACGTGGCATGATTTGACCGCGGTCGACTGCGAGTTTGGCTACCGTGATAGTATATTTAAACGTCAGCCGAATACGTGGCTAATCAGCCGTGTGGGTTTTAGATTGCATACTGATGCGACAAAGGTGCTGGCAAGCTATGGCGATGTACAGACCGTCGCACAGAGCTATGCGACACAGCAAGGTCGCACCAAACCGATGCCCGCTGACGTAATGCATGCCATCATTGAGATTCGTCAGCAAAAGCTGCCTGACCCGAAGCAATTACCAAATTGCGGCAGTTTTTTTCAAAATCCTATTGTCCCTCAAGATCAATTTGCTACGCTGCAATCATCTTATCCGGCTATCGTTGGCTACCCAATGCCTGACGCAATGACTAAAGTGGCAGCCGGCTGGCTTATCGAACAAGCGGGTCTAAAAGGCGGCGGTATAGAGCCTATTTTTACCCATCAGCAGCAAGCGCTAGTATTGACCAATCACGCGCCGTATATTGCTACCAAACAAGATGTCGCCGCTGCTCAAAAATATATTATAGATACTGTCTATAAGAAATTTGCGATTCAACTGTCGCGTGAGCCAGTATGGGTAAATGCCGATGGCTCCATTGGATACGATGAGCATGTGGTCTAAGCAGTCATGGTCTAATCGCCTATGGCGACATTATTTACGTTCAGCTGAGCGTATGATCAAGCTGTTTCGTATTATCAATGCCACGTTTTTGCTGGGTGCAACGACAGTTATTTTAGTCCTCATCAGTTTATTCACGCCGCTATTTTCTCAAGCAGTAGTCTATATATTGGCTCATCTACCATTACCAAAAATGCCACCTGTTGCTATGAGCTCGCCGCCTACCGCTTATGTGGTATTGGGTGGCGGTCTGACCAATGATAATAATAATCAAATTATCCTCAATCGCTATAGCCTTAATCGCGCCCGTGCTGCCGCTACAGCCTATCACGACCTTCCTCTGCCCATTGTACTCAGTGGTGCTGAAGCGCCTTGGCTCGGTCAATGGCTGATTGAGCATGGTATCGATGGTTTGATCAGCGAAAACGCCAGTATGAATACTTGCGAAAATGCGCGATTTACGGCAAAACGTATCCCTCTGCATCATGTCTATCTCATCACCGACAGCTACCATATGGCACGTGCTCGCAGACAATTTGCCTTAAACGGTATCAATAGCACGGCGATTAATGCCCCCTTACCCGTCATACGTGACTGGATGGAACCAGCACAAAACTTAAGCCATTCTAGGCGGGCGGTTTATGAGGTTGCTGCCTATTTACGCGATGTGATACGACCTCAAGCAAATTGTCGCCAAGCTAAAGAAGTGACGTCGCAGCAGCTGTTGACTCCAAGAGGTAAAGTTGCCAAAACTGCTGACGACTAGAGTCTATACCTCAATTTTAGAAACATACCCTCATAATTATCTACCTTTTTCCCTTTATCCTTACAGGTCAACCATCTCACTGGCAACAGGTGTATAATAGTAAAAGAAACTGCGATTAAAGAGATGTGCCATGCTCAGTATATTTTTACTAATTCCATTAAGTCTCATGCTGTTTGTGGTCGCGATTTGGGCAGTACGTTATGCGGTCAAATCCAATCAATTCGAGGATTTGGATAACGCCTCACAGCGCATTATTTTAGATGATCGTCAAGAACGTCGACAAGTTATACAAGCTCAGGAAAATGTAACACCTATTCAAGAAGTAAAAGAAGTGAGCGCTACTACTTCGATTGAAAAAGAATCTAATAAGCTAAATAATGCGCATATTGTCGCCCCTCCTCTCTCTGATACAGACAAGAACTCAAAAACATAGCCTTGGGCTATTTTACTAATGCGTTACCCACTTATTCTATCTGCATAAGACAGTGGTAAGTCGGTACGCTTTTTACCATTTTTAGGAGTACCTTCCCATGACCACAGCTTTACTCGTTGCGGCATTATTAATGGGTTTTTTTGGTTCACCGCATTGCTTAGGTATGTGTGGCGGCTTAGTAACTGCCTTTGGTCTGTCGATGAAGGATGTCAGCCCCGCCAAGCGCCGTGCATTGGTGGCGACCTATCATTTCGGTCGCTTAACCAGCTACGCATTTTTGGGTTTGATCGCAGGACTGTTAGGTACTGCCGTATTACAACCGTTGATGCAAGGCAATAGTGCACCACGTATTTTGCTTGGTTTGGTATTGGTGTTCGTCGGCATGACCATGCTTGGTGCACCATTTTTAAAGAGACTTGAGCGTTTTGGTATGCGATTTTGGCAATACCTAAGCCCTATTCGTCAAAAAGTATTTCCACTCAATACTTTCCCGCGAGCATTGTCTGCCGGCCTTCTATGGGGATTCTTACCTTGTGGCTTAGTCTATGGCGCCCTACTTATCGCTGTGGTCGCGCACAATCCTCTCAGCGGTGCTGCCTTGATGTTCGTCTTTGGCTTAGGAACCGTACCGATGTTAGTCGCTACTCATGAGACCGTTGGTTGGTTACGGGATAAGATTGGACGTTTTCGCTTAAGACAGCTTAATGGTGCTGTTATGGTATTATCAGGTTTGGCTGTGGTCTTCGTTCCTATCGCCATGTCCAGTATGCATGGTGACCATGGCGGCGGTCATAGCATGGGCATGGCGCATGGTGATACTATGATGATGACTGATACGGATAATACGACTCACCATGATATGAGCCAAATGGATCACAGTATGCACAATATGAATAATGACTCGGTGACGATGGAATAGCATTACTAATCAATGATAATTGCTTAATGTTATAACCAATATTACATGCATAAAAAAGCCCTTAATGATTTATTAAGGGCTTTTTACTGTTTAAAGACTTTAGAGCTTAAGGTGTAATGGACAAAATTCATGCTAAAAAGTAGAAGGTAGTCGCTAATGGACATAATTCATGCTATTTGAGTGACTTTGATGCTAAAAAGTCTTTAATAAACCGTAACTTACGGTGCTCATTTAGCC
>NZ_CAJHAV010000011.1:0-109594 GCF_904846475.1 Psychrobacter sp. LFX-11D | reverse complement strand
CTAGAAGACCAGGTTCCTGACTGTTTTCATAAATCAGTAGTCTAAGACGATGAAAGTAATAGCTAGATGTTGTTTTATTAACACCCACTAGGCTTGCTGCTGTTCTTGCGGTAGAACCAGCAACAAAGAGTTCAATGAGTCTGGTTTGTTTGTACCAACTTAATCTACTCTTTCTCATATGGCTATCCTAGATTATTTTGCTTATCTAGGACAGCCCCATTTTTTAATATGTTCAAAGAACAATAGGTTTTTTAATAAAATAAAATTTTGAGTGAATAATAATCACTTATAAATGCGTGCTAAATCGGCAATGATAGGAATAATAATGATGCAAACTACTGAATCAAATTTATCAAAATCTAATAATATTAAACATGCTGCGATGACGGAGGAGCAGGTACTTATCGCTGGTGGCGGTCATGTCGGCTTATCTTTTGCTTTGTTATTGGCAAACCATGGTATCGCCAGTACGTTGCTAGAGAAAAACAGCTATCCGACCATCAGTCCAAATGATGATAGTCAGCGTAGTCATTACTTAGACAGCCGTAATACTGCATTGTCAAGGCGTACGGTACAGATTTATCAAGAGATCGGGCTGTGGGATGAACTACAAAGCCATGCCTGCCGGATTGATGCTGTACAGATTAGTGAACAAGGTAGCTTTGGACGCGCGCAACTCAATAAAAAGGATGAACAAGTTGAGTCGTTTGGACAAGTGATGGAAAATGCGTGGCTTGGGCGTAAGTTGCTCCTTGCTGCTAAGCAAGAGCCACTGATTATGCTCATTGATAATGCAAATGTAATAGCCGTTGACCAGAAAAACGATAGCGTAACCCTAAGTTTTAGCTACTATGGGGAAGAAGAGCATGAGCAGCAATTGCAGGGTAGTGTGTTGGTCGCCTGTGATGGGCGCGACTCTACCGTGCGTCAGTTATTAGATATCGGTACGACTACTTATGATTATAAGCAAACGGCTATCGTCGGCGTGGTAGAAACGGACAAACCACATGAGCATAATGCGATTGAGCGTTTTAGTCCTGCCGGACCGCTGGCAGTGTTGCCATTAACGGATCCAGAAGGCGACGGTAATAACGAATATCAGACTGGCTATAGACGTTCAGTCGTTTGGGTTTGCCGAACCGGAGAAGAGACGCAATACTTAGAGGATGACGCGCATTTCTTAGCGACTTTGCAGCAAGCTTTTGGTCAGCGTGCAGGCACGTTTAAAACTGCTGGTCGCCGTGGTGCATATCCATTGACACGAGTGCTGGCAGATAAACAAGTGGATGGTCGCTGCGTTATCATGGGTAATGCAGCGCACACCCTGCATCCAGTAGCAGGACAAGGGTTTAACCTATGTATGCGTGACGCTCATGTACTGGCACAAATGATGAGCGCGCAAGTGCTTAAAGGCGCAGATATTGGTGATCCTACACTACTAAAACGTTATGAAAAAGCCCGTCAAACCGATCAAAAACGCGTTATCCGCTTCTGTGATGCCGTGGTACATGGCTTTACGCATCCAAATCCAGCCGTGAAGCTGGCGCGTAACGTGGCGTTAGTTGCCTTTGATAAACTACCCAATATTAAGCCGTTAATTGCCAACTACGCGATGGGTCTAAAGTCTTAGTATTGGTAAGCCATTAAAAAAATTCAAAAATCTAACTGCTGCTAATTATTAAAAATATCAGCGGATAATTCAAGTAGCGAAACAAAGGATATTTTATGAAAAATAACCATACGCTGATTATCGGCGGCGGTATCGTCGGTGCAACGCTTGCGCTCAAACTGGCACAAGACAATAAGCCGGTGACACTCATTGATGCGCGCCCAAAGCGTAACGAGGAAGATTGGCAGCAAATACTGGGTCAACGTGATGCACGTGTTTATGCGTTAAGTCTTGCCAGTATTGAATTATTAAAAGAAGTTGGCGCTTGGCAAAAAATAGCAGCGTCAGAGCGTAAAGCTGATTACTTACAAATGCAGGTTTGGCAATTGAATGGTGTGGGCGAGCTGCTGTTCGGCGATAGTACTAATAATAGTGATGACAGTAATCAAAATTCTGAGCCGAAAATGCTTGGTAGTATGGTTGAGCCCGCGGTTATCGAATATGCATTATGGCAGCGTTTATCTGCTACCGATTTAAAGCAATATCTAACGGTTATCGATGGGCAGAAGATCGTTGATATGGACTGGCTAGGTGCAACGCAAGGCTACCGTGTGACGTTAGATAACGGAAGCGTGATTGACGCGCGTTTATTGGTCGGTGCTGACGGTCGTAGCTCATTCGTGCGCAAGCAAGCAGGTATTGAGCTTGATATTCTTGATTATAATCAAACCGCGATCTGTTGTGCGATTCAAACTGAAAAGCCACATCAAGAAACCGCCCGCCAAGCCATGCTGCCGACTGGTACATTGGCATTATTGCCGCTCGCTGATATCACCGATGAAGACAAAGCCAATCCACAACATTGGCAGTCAATTGTATGGACATTACCACGTAATCAAGCATTGGCATTGATAGAAGAACACCCGCGCTATATCGCTGATAAATTGGCTGCTGCCAGTCATTATGAGCTTGGTGCTATCCATAAAATTGAATCAATCGCCAGTTTTCCGCTAGCGGCGCAGCAAGCAAAGACTTATGTCTCGGATAATTTAGTATTGATTGGTGATGCGGCGCATGGGGTGCATCCACTTGCTGGGCAAGGGCTCAATCTTGGGATGCTTGATGTAAAAGCATTAAGCAAACAATTGGCGCATGATTATAACCGTAGTGGCGGGACGCTTTGGGGTACCAATCAAACCTTGCGTAGCTATGAGCGTTTGCGTCGTCCGCATAACAGTCTGATGATGCACAGCTTTTCGGCGCTTAACTGGCTGTTCGCTGGCTCGCTGGCTCAACTGCGTCCTATCCAACAACTTCGTAATGAAGGTATGTACCGCGTGAGCAAAATCAAGCCATTGATGCTGCTGTTTGCTAAGCAGGCGAGTGGGGTTTAGGCGATTAAGTGTTTGGTAGTTAATAGTATGCAACAGGGTAAATGAAATGAGTAAATCTTGGTTTTCATTCCAACAGCAACTTAATAGTTTAAAAGCTAAAGATATGCTAATAGACAATGAAGTAGCAGCACTCAGTTATCTTGAAAGGGTTGGTTATTATCGGTTAAGTGGTTACTGGTACCCATTCCGCCAGTTTGATGACAAATCTACAAATAAACGGCTAAGTTTATTCGTAGACGATACTCATTTTAAGCACATTGTAGAGCTTTATGTCTTTGACAAAAACTTGAGGCTCTTAGCGTTGGATGCGTTAGAAAGAATAGAGATGGCAGTTAGAGTGGATATTGCACATATATTGGGTAAAAAAGATCCACAAGCTCATGAACAACCAGCGAAATTAGATGGTAATTTTGCAAAAAAGATAATTAGGAAAGGAAGGAATAAAGGAAAAACTGAACACCAACTTTGGTTGGAAAAGCATAATCAGTTGTTATATCGTGCAAGAAAAGAGCCTTTCATTTCGCATCATAATAATTCTTATCAAGGAGTTATACCCATTTGGGTAGCAATTGAGGTTTGGGATTTTGGTTGCATGTCTAGATTGTATGCTGGCATGACCTATTCAGATAAGGCGACCATTGCACAAAAATATGAGGTTAGTGGGAAACAACTTGAGCAATGGTTACGTAGTCTAAATTTTATTCGTAATGTTAGTGCTCACCACAGTCGATTATGGAATGCTAACATTCTTGAACAGTCAGCTCCTATTATCTTAGATGAAAAATGGACGGCACTTGCAAATCATAAACCATTTTTTTATTTTTGTATTATGCAGCATATGCTAAATATTATCTGTCCTAACTCTCAGTGGAATAAACGCTTTAAAGTTTTATTGAAGGAATTTCCTACTGTACCTAATAATACTGTCAATATTACAGATTTTGGTTTGGTAACAAGTATAGATGACTGGAAATTATGGCTCTAAAATAAGTTATTATAAGGTTGAGTTACTAGATATAGAAAACCGCCACTTGCAAGAGCAGAGGTGACGGTCATATTGATATACATTATATCGCTTAATATGAATTTAGCAAATGCTAAAATGTATCTACCTTAAAGACGAAAACAAAACCATCAGCACTGGTGCGACAATATTAATAATAAAACCAAAGCTAATCGCTAATGGCACCACTTTTAGACCACCTGATTGCTGAATAATTGGCAAAGTAAAATCTAAACTGGTCGCACCGCCAAGTCCAACCGAGGCAGACGGATATTTACGCATAAAGACGGGGATAAATATCAACGCAAAGAACTCACGTATCAAGTCGTTAAATAGCGCAACACTGCCCCAAATCGCCCCATAAGCATCAGTCATCACAATCGCAGATAGCGAATACCAACCAAATCCTGACGCTAGTGCCAAGCCCTTCGTCCAAGAAACATCGCTAAACATCAGCGCAAAGATAAGCCCGCCAACCAATACTGATATCGTAAAGATAATACTCATCTCAACACCGCGTTTATTAAGCAGCACTTCTTTTAAAGTAATACCCGAGCCTTTTAATCCAATACCAACCAGCAAGATTAATATCATTAGCATGACCGTCATGGTGTTTTCAGGCGGTATATAGTTGGCTGGCAAGAAATAACCGATCACAAAACCTATTACCACACAGATGACTTGAGTGAGGCTGCCACGAATACTGACGCGATGCTCTTTAGATTTAACACTGGGTTTTTTGGCATGCCACGGGCGCAAACGGTCAAACAGCATTAGCCCAAATAATCCAGTTCCAATTGTCAGTATTGATAATATCGTGACGTACAGTGCGATTTCACCTACCTGACTGCCAAGTCCTTCGACTTGTGCTAGCTCAATACCAATCAAGCCTAAAATAATAAAGACCAAATAAGACAAGCCTTTATCGGCAATTTTGGTCAGGGTTGGATTGGATGGAATGGCAAAGCCAATAAACATTGGCATTAAAACCAAGACAAGGGTAACTAAGCTTTGCATGGTAAAGGGCTCGCGGCATTTTTAAAAGGCGTTTTAACAAATTGTTTTTAGGAAGGGTTTTTTAATAAGGCAAGGATTGTAACATATCAGAGTAACAATACTGACATGAGCAGACAAAATTCATTGAATTGCTGCTGGTCAAAGCTTTTTTTATGAGCTTCTCTATATGCTAGACCAGCAGTGCCGAATTGATTGAATATAAAGCAACTATACCGCGTGTTCGGATTGGACAGATTTATGATGTCTCTGAATTTCTGAAGTGGGATTATTGATACCACTTAATGGGCAAATAGCTTGATTTGATAATGGCTCAATCACACTAATGCGAGCAGTGGCTCCTAGGTTGGGATAGTCTCTACGATAGTGTCCGCCACGACTTTCAAGGCGCTGACAAGCAGACTGAACAATTAAAGTCGCTAATTGCAACTGTCTTGCTAATTGAAAGTGTGCAAGTTTATCAATGGTCATAGCGTCGTCTGAAGCATTTATATTGGGCTGACTTAATTCAGATTTTTCAAGCCATTGTTGCCATTGCTGTATCTGTATCAATATTTGCTCTAATAATTCGGCAGTGCGAGTGATACCCATATGTGAGGTCATTAAAATTTTTAATTCTGTAATGATTTTGCCAGCCTGATTATTAGTATCTATATTGCTATCAGTATCCTCGTAATCAGCTGAAGTCAATGGACGTGTAATAAAAGAAGAGAGCGTAATGGCTTGAGTATCTTTAAGAGTTGGCGCTGTCCAAAAGGTAGGTGCTGATAAGTTTATGCTTTCATAAATGGCAGCAGTATCTAGATTCTCTAGTGCTTTCAAATAGCGAGGCAAATCAGCGGCGATATTGCGCCCAACCACCACGCATTCCAATAATGAATTACTTGCTAAGCGATTTGCTCCATGCAGACCTGTATAAGCAACTTCACCAGCGGCATAAAGACCTGCTACATCGGTTACGCCATCAGCATCAGTGACCACGCCGCCACAGCTATAATGGGCGGTTGGGGCAACCGGAATTGGCTCTTTAGTTATATCAATACCAAGTGCTAATAGTGTCTGATAAATCTGAGGGAAATGCTCTTGCAAAAATTCCGCTGGTAAGTGACTGACGTCAAGATGAACGTAGCCAAGTCCGTTATTATTAATCTGCTCAGCTATTGATCGAGCGACAATATCTCGCGGCGCCAGTTCTGCACGCTCATCAATCTCTAGCATAAAGCGCTTGCCAGTTTGTGGACAATATAGCCGTCCACCTTCGCCGCGTAAAGCTTCAGAAATCAAAAAACTGCTATCTCCTAGTGCTAGACCAGTCGGATGAAATTGGATGAACTCTAAATTTGCCAAACGGCAGCCTGCTTGCCATGCCATCATAATGCCATCACCGACACAGACGTTGGGCGCGCTGGCTCGTTGAAATAATTGCCCTAAACCGCCGCTGGCCAGTACAACTGCGCGACTATGAAAGGTAAGTTTGCACTGATTAACATGATCAAAAGCTTGTGCACCTTGGCATCGGTTATCACTGTTGTCAGTTAATAAATACAGTGCTTCATGGTAGGGCAAGATAGTGATATTGGACGCGGCTTGCACTTTTATAGTCAAGGCCTCCATGATATGTCGACCCGTTGCATCATCAGCATGAGCAACACGTCTACAACCATGACCGCCTTCTTTGGTCAGATGTAAGTGAGAGAGGTCAAAACTCGCCTTTATATAATTTTTTGATTCTGGCTGGGGAATCTGAGTAAAAGGTACGCCTTGTTCGCATAGCCATTGAACCGCTTGTTGTCCAGCGTTTAGGATACTGGCAGTATTATCCGCTGCACATAATCCTGCACCAGCGATTAGTGTATCAGCGATATGGTCAGCAACCGAATCATTTTTGTCCAAGCTTGCGGCGATACCGCCTTGGGCATAATGGCTTGAGCAAACTTCCAATGCAGCTTTACTTAATATGGTAATGCTTAGCGACTCTGGTAAAGCAAGCGCGGTGCTTAATCCTGCAAGCCCAGTCCCAATGATAAGCACATCTGTTATCACGACAGCATCAGGGATCTGATGCGCATTACAGTTATCTTTGCCATTTAACCAGTTCGCGCTCATATTATGCTGCTCCAACATTCGCAAACAATGCCCGGTCTTGGACGATATCGCCGCTTGCTGCTACCCGCTGTTTTTGTGATTCAGCAAAATCAAGCATGCGTTGTAGTGGTTTTCTAGCTGCGGCTGCCAGCTCAGCCGTCATTAATACTTCACCGCTATTATTAATCAAGCATTGCTTGATACCTTGTAGACCATTCATCGCCATCCATGGACAAAAAGCACAGCTTTTACAACTGGCACTTTCACCAGCGGTAGGGGCAGCCAAAAAGCGCTTGTTTGGCGAGCGCTTTTGCATCTCATGCAAGATTCCTAAGTCAGTTGCGACGATAAAAGTATCAGCATCCATCTCATAGGTGGATTGCAATAGCTTACTAGTGGAACCAACTACATCGGCAAGCGCCACGACACTATCTGGAGATTCAGGATGTACCAAGACTTTTGCTGTCGGATGTTCAGCTTTTAATTGTTCAAGCTCAGTGGCTTTAAATTCGTTATGTACCATACAAGAGCCTTGCCAGAGCAGCATATCTGCCCCAGTCTCACGGGCAATGTATTTACCTAAGTGTCTATCCGGACCCCAAATGATAGGCTCGCCTTGTTCTTGCAAATGTCGAATGATATCGATACCAACTGACGAAGTTACTACCCAATCAGCCCGTGCTTTTACTGCCGCACTGGTATTGGCGTAGACCACTACGGTACGCTCAGGATACGCATCACAAAAGGCAGAAAATTCATCGGCAGGGCAGCCCAAATCAAGCGAGCATTCTGCTTCTAAGTCTGGCATCAGTACTGTTTTTTCCATACTGAGTATCTTTGCCGACTCACCCATAAAGCGTACACCTGCAACTACCAGTGTTTGTGCACTATGCGCCTGACCAAAACGCGCCATTTCAAGTGAATCACCAACACAACCGCCGGTTGCCAATGCCAAATCCTGAATAAAAGGGTCGACATAATAATGCGCCACTAAGACGGCGTTATGCGCTTTTAATAACTGCTTAATATTTTCTTCAACTTGCAGTCGCTCACTACGCGGCAAGTCTGCGGGCATTTTTGCTTTGGCATATTCGATATTCATTTGCGTGGCAATGCGATTATCGGCACTCATAATCGGTGCGTCATACGGATACGTTTTCATAAGTGCAAACCTTTCATGCAATAACGACACGTCAATTGCCGTTAAAAGTGGGTCAAGTAAATAGCGCTAAAAAATATACTGGTTTAATTATGCTCATTTTGAGCATAAACACAAGAAATTTTTTATACGTTTATTATTTATGCAGGACTCATTTTGTATAATTACAACCACAAGCTATGATAAACATCGATTCAAGCTATACTTAGCATGTGGTCAATGGCTTATCAGTTGAGCTGTATTTCATAAATAAAATAAAAGGTAATCATTAACGTCATGACGTTGTCTTATTCACACGCCCATCAACAAGGTAGCGGTACGACTGAGGTTGTCGCAGTGCTGGTCGCGATTACCGAGCACACGGCGCGCGTTTTAACCGTTGATCAAGGCAAGCTATTGCCCAATGGTCCCCTCATGCCATTACACCGCTCGTTGCAAGCAGGCGTGCGCCAATGGGTTGAAGAGCAAACGCAGCAGCCACTTGGTTATTTGGAACAGCTATATACCTTTGTTGATACCAATAGACGCAATGATGATGGTCATGCGCTGGTTTACGTCAGCTATTTGGGTCTGGTGCAAGAAGCGCAAACACAGCTACAAAGCCAAGCATTATGGCGTGATTGGTACGATTACTTCCCATGGGAAAATCACTTAGATGGTATGCCAGCTATCATTATGGACTATATCGTACCAGCATTATTATGTTGGGCAGATGCTGCAAAAGAGCCTGATATTCAGCAGCGCCGGCGTCAACGTATGGGTCTGTGTTGGGGCGTCAGTGAGACGATTCTAAATAATTGCTCTAAAAATAAAAGCGCGCATTCAAATGCAGAGAGCAACGATCAGCTGATAAATGACAAAGAATACGAGAATAGGGAATGGATTGCAGAACATGTCCTTTTGCGCTATGAGATGTTGTATGAAGCAGGTCTTATTGCAGAAGCACCAACTTATCCACCCAGCTATTTGGCTAATGTTCAACCTGATAGTGCTGAATCTAACAAGGCGTTTAAATTGCCTAGTAACTGGTCACAGCTTATAGGGTCACCGATGTACTATGACCATCGCCGGGTGATTGCGACGGCTATTTCAAGACTACGCGCAAAAATTGAATATCGACCACTCATTTTTGGCTTGATGCCAGATGAATTCACCTTGTCGCAGTTACAGCAGAGTGTCGAAGCACTATCGGGTGTGCGCTTACATAAGCAAAACTTCCGCCGGCTGCTAGAATCGCAAAATCTTGTGCTAGAAACAGGGCAGAGTAGTAGCGCCCAGCGTGGTCGTCCCGCTAAACTTTATCGTTTTCGCCATGATATTGAACTGCAAAGTTTGCTGATGGACAGCAAATTGCCAAAACGTAAATAGCCGCCCAATCGCTATCAGCCTCTATCATTGTCAAACCCAATAAATTTATTGAAAATTTTAATTTATGATATTTTCTTGCGAGCCAATAAACTTTACGTTATATTTATGCTCATTTTGAGTTTAAATAATAGATATTCAGAATATAAGCATAATAAGGGCTAAAAATGACAGTTAAACGAGAGCCAGCACTGGCTGAGGTATTACTTAAACCGTTGGTTGAAGCGGCATTAACAGAAGATTTGGGTAGACGTGGTGATGTCACTTCACAAGCGACCATTCCAGCCGGCATGCAAGCGCAATTACAGATTAAGGCAAGGCAAGCAGGCGTGATATGTGGTATGGATTTAGCACGCTTATCTTTTGCTTTGATTGATGAGCAGATAGCATTCGTTGCTCAAGTCCATGATGGTGAAACGGTCGAAGCTGGCGCGGTATTAGCAACTGTGCGCGGCAATGCGCGTAATTTGCTGACAGCAGAGCGTACGGCACTTAACTTTATGACTCATCTTAGCGGTATTGCGACAGATACTAAGAAGATTGTTGATAGCGTGGCAGCATATCCAGCGCAAATTACTTGTACGCGTAAAACCATTCCAGGCTTACGTATCGTCCAAAAATACGCCGTACGCTGCGGTGGCGGGCGTAATCATCGCTTGGGTTTAGATGATGCGATTTTAATTAAAGACAACCATATTGCCATCGCAGGTGATATTAAAAAAGCGATTGAGCAAGCGCAAGAATTTGCTGGGCATCTGATTCCAATCGAAGTGGAAGTCGATACATTAGCACAGTTAGAGCAAGCACTAGATGCTGGTGTGAGCTTAGTGCTATTAGATAATATGGCGCCTGAGATATTGTCGCAGGCAGTCGCTATGTGTAAAGGTCGTGCTAAAACCGAAGCATCAGGTGGTATCACCCCTGAAACAGTGCAAGCCGTCGCAAAAACGGGTGTTGATTTTATCGCGATGGGTTATTTGACCCACAGCACGACTGCATTAGATATTGGTTTGGATTTTAGCGCTTAGCTTTCACGCTTGGTCTAAATATAGTGAGTCCCAAATAAAAGAAGTACAAATGTTATAAAGCACTGCTGGGGTTACTTTTTCTTGCTTGCTGTGCCTGCGCAGACAGAGGCTGCGAATAATTAACCCCAGCAGTGCTGTACTCTTTTAAAAATGGATCAACTATATAGACTCGTTTTAATGAAGTTTAATAGAGGATTAACCCTCTATTGAAAGGGCAGATTTGTATCGATATCCTATGGATTTGGTAAGGTGTAGGAATTAAGCGAAGTTAATGATTTAATAGGCTTATCTGCCTATGCTACAATGCCGCTGCTACCGACTATTAGGTCATTGATGCACTTGCATGATGGCCTTGTTTTTTGCCCGATTTGACTAATAGACAAGCGAGCGCTCAGTGAATACTGAAATTATTAAGATAATCCTAGCCTTTATGGTATTGATTAACCCCTTTAGCGCATTGACATTGTTTTTAGATTCAACGCGTGGTTATTCAATGAATAATCGACGTAAAGTAGCGCGCGTTGCTTGTCTGACCATTTTTATTACTATTAGTTTTTTCACCTTAGCAGGCGAAACGCTCCTCAAAGTCTTGGGTATTTCAATCGGCTCGTTTCAGTTAGCAGGTGGTATCTTAGTGTTTTTAATCGCTCTCAATATGATGAATGGCGAGGGCAATCCGGTTAAGCCTGATCAAGAAAACTTCGATGTTGACCATCTCCAAGGTGCGCCGCCAACGATGGCAGCCGCAGTTGTGCCGATTGCTATTCCTATGATGATTGGACCGGGTGGTATTTCAACCGTTATTATCTACTCATCACAAGTTTCTGGCATCTTGCAAATATCTGCCATTTTGATTGCGGGTTTGTTTATCAGTTTATTTTGTTATTTGGCATTGATGGCAGCTGGTCGTATCAGTCGCTTATTGGGTGATACAGGGCTTAATATTATGAGTCGAATCATGGGGATGCTATTGGCGGCAGTTGCTATCGAAATTATCGTTAATGGGCTACGTACGCTATTTCCTGATTTGATCTAATTTTTTAGTCTATAGAAGCGATTTAATCGCTCAAAAAACCAACTACTTTCAAAAAAGTATTTGGTTTTTCTGTTTTTTAAACGGCGTATCATTGTTTGGATAAAGGCTCTTGAGTAGAAAGCTCTGTTTTAGCTTTGGTACAAATGCCAAGCCAAATATAGCATCAATATGCCGACTAAGGCGTCAAGGATATTCCACGCTTTTGGTTTGGCAAATAAAGGTTTGAGTAACCGTGCGCCATAGCCGAGTGCAAAGAAAAAGCAGAATGAAGCGCTGACCGCTCCTACTGCAAAGGCAAGCTTACTACTGGCTCCTGTTGAAACCATACCGACCAGCACCAAGGTATCTAAATAGACGTGTGGATTTAGCCATGTAAAACCAAAGCATAGTAATAATGCCTTTTTTAGGCTAGTGACGACTTGTCCATCGACGGTAAGTGAGTGGGATAAACGCATACTGGCATACAAGCTTTGCAGTCCGTAACCTAATAAGAATATGACGCCCGCGACCTTGGCAATATTGACCACTTGCGGATAGCGTGCCGTTACCGCGCCAAAACCGCCAACGCCAGCTGAAATCAACAACGCATCACTGACTGCGCAGAACAGACAGACAAAAAATATGTGCTCGCGTTTGAGCCCTTGTTTGAGTACAAAAGCGTTCTGCGAACCAATAGCGATGATGAGAGATAAGCCAAGCAAAAAACCGGAACTGTAATCGGTGATATTCATGATGGCTGTCTTATCCTTTAAAAATGCTGACGTTTGCTTACTGGTAGTATGGCAAAAAGCTGTTAAGATAAGGGATTGAATGGTCAAATGCAATCAGTAAATGGGCGAGGAGCAGGGTAAGTTATGGTCATAAGTTTGACAAGAATGCTACAGTCATTTGGGCAAGCACATGATGACCTGCCAACCGCCGCTGCTAAAAATGCTCAGCAAGCGGCTGCCAATAAACTTACTAATAATAAAAATGATGTCAATACTTCAACGTCTAATGCTTCGCCGCTTACTGAGCCACAGCGTACCGAACGTATTTGTGATGCTTTAGCGCAAGTGTCTGATATTCGTGCACCGACGCCATTGACCGATCGTTACTTATCCAATCGTGCTCAAATGCGACCGAGTAATAGACCACCTTTTGACCCAGATACCTTATGGTTTCTTAAACATGGACGCTGTCCGATTATGACTGAGCTTGTGAATGTGGTCGATGCAGCCACGCTAAATGCGATGCCAATTGAAGCAGTTGCTATTTTAGATAGAATCAATGGCAAATTAAAACGCTATCGTGAATGGAGTAGCGAGCTTAATGATGAGCAGAAGCAGCAACATAATGAGCGTCAGTTTGTCATTGATAAGCTGATATCTGAAAGTATTCCAGAAGCCTTGCATCACTACGAGCAGCTGCAACGCTTTAGCCCGCACCGCACGAAAAACAATGTCATCCAAGGAAAAATGACCGCCGGCGATATGCTCACAGATTTGTTTTTAGACATTGATTACGAGCTTGACGAGTTATTAGAAGAATTGCATCAAACGGTGATGAACAAACTGGCTTCAACGCACCGTTATGTCAAAAGCCGTACCCAAAGCTAACTTGAATTTAACGAGGATTATTTAAAAGTTGTTAGTATTGTTATTGTGAGTTCAGTATAAAGACGATACCGAGACACTGGAATGAATTTTTCGCAGCCTCTGTCGGCGCAGGCACAGCAAGCTAGAAAAGTTTATTCCAGTGTCGCGTAAAAAATTCATGTTTCTGTTTTGTTTGCAAATAACTATAAACACAATCGGCGCAATACATAACAATATAAGGCTTTAATACAGCCTTATTTTTTTGTTTAATAATAATGATTAAGTATTATCGAAAATAACAATAAATTTGCCAATCATTTCTACTAAATAACAAGGATACCCAAATGACCCAACTGACTGCAATGTTCGTGATGTTTGTTTTATATGGCGTGCTGCCAGCAGCTGGGTTGTACCTTGGTTATCGTGGTATCAAAAAAGTCACGGCGCCCAAAATGCTTGAGTATAAAGCGATGCCGCAATTGGGTTATATACCTGAAAAGAGCTTGCCAGTTGAGGTCAAAACAGCACTTGAGCAAATCAATGATAAGGGCGAAAAGCTGCGGGTTATTTATGGCGATACCAATAACGATGGTAAAATTGATGATAAAGATACCGTCAACGAAACCTACGTTATGATTCAAAATCTAATGGATAGGCATGTGCCACTGGCGGTAGCGGATTATCGCCGCTTACATGACTTAGATGTCGGGAATGGCGCACTTGCTGATACCACGAAAATTAAGCATTCTGATGTCACGGGCAAAGAGGCGCTATTAGAAGTGCTTAGGACGATTAATACCCAATTTGATGACTTGCTGAATGCGTCCTATCATCAAGATGGACAAAAATTGCTGGCGACCAATCGCTATTTGCAGCAGCGTTTTAATAACCCAACCAGCAATTCTAGACTACAACAAATTGATAATAGCGCTGTTGAAGTCCAAGCAATTGAAAATCCAGCTAATAAAGAAACTGATGTAAAAAATATTAAGCTATAAATGAGAGATGTTAATAATATTCCAAGTCTAAGTGTTTATGCTGAAATAGGTTTAAAGAAGAGTAAAGTAACATGAGTATATTAATAGGCGTTGGTGTGGTTGCTACTGTTAGCGTCTTTTATTTGGGTAGAAAGGGCTGGCACGCATTCCATAAAATGGTTGGCATTACTCCAGGCGTGCTGATTTATCAAGATAGTAATGCGCCCCTGTTGTTAACTTCTCTCAATTGGCAACAGCTAGATTTAAATAAAAAACATCTAGGAGCTTTATCGGATAAGCAACTGCGCCAATTGCAGCACATTGATAAAAAGGTAGCAAACTATCATAACTACCAAAACGAGTTAGAAGCGCAAAATGTAACTTCAGCTATTAACGAGCAGCAATTTGTCTTACATAAAATGCTGCATATCCGCTTACCTGAAATGTTAGCCAGTCATTATCATTTAGCAAATATCAATGTAAGCAACCATGTAAGCAACCATACTAAAAATGGACAGAAGCAGACTAAGGCGGGTAGGCTATTACAAGAGGTATTGGACAGCATCGAGCAGCGTTTAGATGGGTTATTAGAGCGAATGGAAGAGCAACATCTACAAGAATTAAGAGTAATGAAAAATTATATTCATAGTCATGACGACTAAGCCTCAAGTTAGTGATATTTTTAAAAAACGCATAAAAACGCATAAAAAAGCGGTCAATGAATTAATCATTGACCGCTTTTTTATCACCTAGCATCAATCCCTAATAAATTAACGCTTGTTGTTACGATCACGAGTATTACGTGAACCGCGACTGGCAGGACTGCCACTGCTTTTAGGTTTGACGCTGCTAGGACGGTTATCGCTACGACTGTCAACACGGCGCGCTTTGAGCGGCTTGCTTTTGATACGTTCTTGCTTTTCTTTAGCTGCACCGTGCAATCCCGTACCGTGACGTGGTCGTAAGCTCACCAAATCGGTTAAGGTATTGATGTCTTTTTTATCGAGCTCTAAGAAGCGACCGGTACGCAATTCTTTTGGTAGCGCAATCGACCCGTAACGCGTACGTAATAGACGGCTCACTTTAAGACCTTGTGACTCAAACAATCGGCGCACTTCGCGATTTCGACCTTCTTTTAGTCTGACGTGATACCATTTATTGACGCCTTCACCGCCGCCTTCTTTGATATCTTCAAACTGTGCCATGCCATCTTCTAGCATGACGCCTGCCGTTAGAGTACGCGCGATGTCTGGGGTTACTTCACCAAGTACACGTACGGCATACTCACGGGTGACTTCACTAGATGGGTGCATTAAGCGATGCGCCATTTCGCCATCATTGGTAAATAAGAGCAAACCAGTCGAGTTAATATCCAAGCGCCCAACCATGACCCAGCGGTCGTGAGTCAATTTTGGTAAACGTTCGAAAACCGTTGGACGGCCTTCTGGGTCACTAGCAGAACAAACTTCCCCTTCAGGCTTGTAATAGGCTAAGACTCGGCGACGCTTTTCGTTTTCAGCCGTATATTTGATTTGGCGACCATCAACACGAATCTCATCGCCTTGTTCAACGCGGTCGCCGATGGTTGCGGGTCCATTATTAACGGTCACACGCCCTGCTTTAATCACTTCTTCCATTTGCCGACGTGAACCAAGTCCCATACGGGCGAGGGCTTTTTGCAGTTTTTCATCTTTCATAACGATATCCTTGAGTCGGTTAGTTTACATTTCTCAATGTATTAATCTGGATCGAGTATTATACGCTATTTATCGAAGTTATGTTTAAGATTAGCTTTTAAGGCTATTATTGTTGGTAGGTTAGGCTTTATTACGTGGTTATGTCTTCAATCGAGATTGATATATCTGACGAAAAGTAAATATAAATTGATTTTTACTCTTACCTAATTCCTCCAAAAAATTTACCTTATCTGTCCAATCTTTAACCAGCTATGGTATTATTGCTTTGTTTTTTATGGTTGGTGTAACTTTTTAGTATAGTTGTCTCAATTGCGCTCGTTGCTAGACGCTGCTTATATCTGTGATTTATAAAGGTTTTTTTATGTTCTTCAATTCATCAAAGTTATTAGGTGTGGCGTCTGTGCTTATGATAGGTCTGATTTCAGGCTGTTCCAGCATTAACTCTGGCCTACAATCTGGTGATCTGCCGCCCAGTGGTTCATTCGTAGCTGCGAGTGGTATACAGTTTAATGTGCAGCCGTTAAATTTGGCGACGCTACCACCGAAGCAGGCCGTTGTTCCTAGTAGCGATTTAACGCGTTTGCTGAGAACCTCTGGGCAAGTTGATTACCGAATCTCGGAAGGTGATATTTTAGGTATTACGCTAGTAGGATATCCAGAGATTGCGCCGCCTTTGACAAATAGTAGTAACACTGCCAACCCTTATGCTTTGGGCTTCCCTGTTGATCAACAAGGTTTTGTACAGTTTCCACTTATTGGACGTATTAAAGCCAGTGGCATGAGCGTGCCACAATTTACTGCCAATTTACAGAAACAACTGCAACGTTATCTTAAATATTCAGACCCGCAGGTTAAAATCGTTAACTACCGTGGCAATAAATTCTTTATTGATGGTGAGGTAAAACAACCGGGCGAGTTTGCTATTGCTGATGTGCCTGTGTCGCTCTATGGCGCAATTTCTATGGCCGGCGGAGCCACTCCTACGGGCGACTCAAATAATGTCGTGCTAAACCGTAACGGTACTAGCTATAACATCGGACTGGAGTCGCTGCGCCAAATGGGCGCTTCTGCTAACCAAATTTACCTGCGAGATGGCGACTCTATCCACGTCAATAGTCAAGATCGTAATAAAGTATATGTTTTAGGTGAGTTCGGTCAAGTAGAGCCAGTGCCTATTTTAGAGCAAGGTATTAGTTTGGCGCAGGTTTTGGGTGAGTCTAAAGGGCTTAATTCTGCTACAGCAAATGCGGCTAAAATATATGTGGTTCGTGATAATTTAAATACACGAGCGACAGATATTTACTATGTAGATATGCAGACCATAACCAGCTTTGCGCTAGCCAATCGTTTCGAGATGCACCCGAATGATATTGTTTATGTCGATCCAACTGGCTTAACGCGTTGGAATCGTGTTATCAGCGCTATTTTACCGTCTACAACAGCCATCAGGTCGCTCTCAGGCTTATAGGCATTGGGCTTATAAATAATAGGTAATAATTATTATGGCATTTGATAATATTTTAGTGGTGTGTGTCGGTAATATTTGCCGTAGTCCCATGGCAGAAGCGTTATTAAAACAACGTTACCCTCATAAAAATGTCGATTCTGCAGGGGTAGGGGCTTTAGTCGGGCACTCTGCAGATCCTGCCGCGCTAGAAATTATGGCTAAACAAGAAATAGATATCACTAATCATGTCGCCAAACAAATTGACGAAGGTTTGGCAAAAAAAGCGGATTTGATTTTTACTATGTCAGACAGTCAGACCAAATGGATCGAAGAGCGCTGGCCGTTTTGTCGCGGCAAGACTTTTAAGCTCGGTCATTGGCAAGACAAAGATATTGCCGACCCCTATAAACATGAGATGAGTGCGTTTCAGACAGCATATCAAGATATTGTTGTTAGCCTAGAACAGTGGGCCGATAAAATTAGCTAAATAGCTGCTATTAAACGATTAACCTTAAGTGATGACCATACAGTTATGAATACAGATTCAAAGAACTTATCAAACGCTGCTTCCAAAGAAGATAATGACGAAATTGATCTTATGGCGCTACTGTTTGCCATTTTGCGTGGCTGGAAAGTCATTGTGTTTTTTGCTGTATTAGGATTGGTAATAGGGATTTTATATAGCAGATACGTCAATCCTACTTTTAAGTCGGATGCACTGATTCAAATTGAAGAGAACTCTAAAGGCGTTGCCGCATTAGGTGCGGATATTTCTGAGCTGATTGGCTCTGAAGTCAGTAAAGCGCAAGCAGAGGCTGAACTGATAAGATCGCGTATGATCTTAGAGCCAGTGGTTAATTTGTTACATCTACGAATTCGTTTGTCCGATCCTAATATTGGCGCGTTGGATAGAATCAAGAGCAATAGTACGGATACTCAAATAAATAAACCTGAAGGAGTATCTCTTAAAACCGAAGATGGTGAAGTAAGAATTAGCCAATTTAATGTCTCACAAGAGTATTTAAATCAATCTTTTACTTTAACACGCTCCGCGACAGGATTTGTATTAACTAATGGTTTTGACGATTTTAAAGGTCAGATCGGTAAGGCGCATTTATTTAAAGGCACAGATGGTCAGATTCAAATTAAAGTTGATGATCTACCCGCTGATGGCTACTCGGTTAATATCACTAAGCAATCTCTTCAAACCACGACTGATCAGATAAATAGTGCCCTATCTGTGGTTGAAAAAGGTAAGCAGACAGGCATTATTCAGCTATCTATGACGGGTGCCAATCAGCAACAAACCAGCTTGATATTAAAACAAATTGTCTTATCTTACATTGATCAAAATCAGTCGCGTGGTTCCGAAGAAACCACTAAAACCATTAGTTTTATGGAAACTCAGATTCCAACGTTAAAGAAAAAACTGGAAGACTCTGAAGCAGTATTTAATGACTTCCGTAAAAAGTACGGCACTATCGACGTGGGTAAAGAAGCAGAGTTGTTATTGACAGAAAACTCGCAAATCGATGCCCAACTCAATGAATTGAAGCTTAAAAAAGCGGATCTCACAACTTACTACACAGAAGAGCACCCTTTGGTTGTCCAGATCAATGAGCAACTGGCGGTACTTAATGCTAGAAAAAATGAGATAGACGATACTATCGCCGGTTTACCTGAGATACAAAGAGAGTTTTTACAACTGTCAGCTGACACGACGATTAATAGAGAGATCTATCTGACACTACTTAAAAACTATGAACAGTTAAAAATCGTTAAAGCGGGTCAAATTGGTTTTGCACGTATTATTGATTTGCCTATCAGCACTTATAGAGCCATTGCACCAAAAAAACTGTTAATAATGATATTGGCTATGCTATTAGGAGCGATGTTTGGTACAATGTTGGTACTACTTAAAAACATGCTTAGGAATGTGGTCAAAGACCCTGAGCGTATTGAAAATAAAACGGGCGTTCCTGTAGTAGCAACGGTTCCACGTTCGCCACTACTCACCAGACTGCGTAAAAATAAGAAAGCACCTAATCGTTTGTTGGCTTATGTCGATCATAATAGTTTGAGCTATGAGGCTATTAAAAGCTTAAGAACGAATCTAATGTTTGGCATGCCAGTAGAAGGGCGGGCTGGTCAGCGCGCCAAAGTTATCTTGATTACTGGCGAAAGCCCAGGCGTTGGTAAGTCTTTTATCTCTTCTAATTTGACAGAAGTATTTGCCCAGTTAGATAAAAAAGTCCTGATTATGGATGCTGATATGCGCTTGGGTGAGCTGCATAAGATGTTTAGTATGAGTCAGGATAATGGTTTAGCGGACTATTTATCACAGGATAAGACTCATTTATCAAAATCTAACGCCCAAACTACAGAAGTTATTACCAGTCAAGAGACTAGTAACCTAGCAAGCTTTATTCATCCGACTGGCATAGATAATATTGACTTTATACCACGCGGTCAGCATCCGCGTAACCCTGCTTCATTATTAGCAAATGGCAGTTTTAATCATTTAATGGCAGAGCTTAATTTGCATTATGATTATATTGTCATCGACTCGCCACCAGTATTGGCCGCTTCTGACGCTATGATATTAGCGCAGCACGCGGATAAGGTATTGATGGTAACTAGATACGACGATTCTATAGAAGGGCAGCTGGTTTATGCGGTTAATCAGATGAATAAAGCCAATATAAAGGTCGACGGTATCATTCTCAACGATGTACAACAAGGGATTATGAGCAAATATAGTTATCACTATAGTTATGCTTATGGTAATAACCAATAGTTAGCTTTTTGGAAATTCTACCAAAATTCACGTTTTTAAGTGGTTGAGTGTTATGTCTACTAATTCAAAACCGTCAAGTGATTATCCATCACTTCATGGCAAAACTGGCTGGCTACAACGTATAGCCGAATACTTGTTATCGTTGCCCCGTAGTGTAAAACGAGCGATTTTACTCACTACAGACTTGGTAGCATCTTTAGTTTGCCTGTTCTTAGCGTTGTCGTTGCGCTATGGTGACATCGCTCATAACATTAGTCCTATCATATTATTATCTTATGGTACGCTGCCCATCGTCGGTTTATATTTGATTGGTTTTTATAAAGGCGTAGCACGTGGTTTTTTAGATACGGTGATGGGTAGTGTCGCAAAGCTATTCTTTGTGCTCATCGTTGTTTACGAGATTATCATCTATTTAAATCCTTCAGAAGATATACCGCGCTCCGTTCCCATTATCTTTCTATTTTTCTTCTTTATCTGGTTATGGAATAGTCGTCTTATTATTCGTGAGATTTTAATGCGCTGGAGCGGTAGAGCCCAGCGTCGCCTTAAAGACGATGGTGTTTATGATAATGTTGTTATTTACGGCGCCGGAGAGGCTGGTCGAGATTTATTAGAGGGTTTAAGAAACTCACATAAATATAATGTTGTGGCTTACGTTGATGATGATCCACAGCTTGCTGGTGCTTATTTGCTCGGTAAAAAGATTTATCCGGCTCATGATTTAGTAAGCTTAGTAGAAGAATTAGATATTGCGCAGGTATTTTTGGCTATTCCTTCAATCAGCCGCGCGCAAAAACGTCAGATTATAGACAAACTTTCAGGCATTGCGATAAAAATAAAAGAACTGCCCAGTCTAGAGGAAATCGCTGACGAAAAAGTGACTGTCAGTAGTATGCGCAAAGTGGATATCTTAGATGTGCTAGACAGACAGACTGTCGAACCTGATGAAAAATTGCTCCAACTAAATATTAAAGATAAGTGCGTGTTAGTTACAGGCGCTGGTGGTTCTATCGGTAGCGAGCTATGTCGTCAAGTAATCAAGAATAAGCCAAAATGCCTAGTACTCTATGAGCTGTCCGAGTTTGCGCTTTATAGCATCCATCAAGAGCTAACCATTAAGCAAGCAAATACGCCTGCTTATCAAGATATTAAAATTATTGCAGTCATCGGTAATGTCACCAATGAATCGAACCTGCTTAGAATATTGAATCTCTATAACATCCAAACGGTTTATCATGCGGCTGCTTATAAACATGTGCCAATGGTAGAGCACAATCCCTTTGAAGGCGTTATTAATAATACCAAAGGTACTTATCACTGCGCCCGAGCGGCGATTGCAGCAAATGTAGAAACATTTGTACTGATCTCGACTGATAAAGCTGTAAGACCGACCAATGTGATGGGCGCCTCTAAGCGTTTAGCAGAGTTGGTTTGCCAAGCGCTAAGCCAAACGGATAGCCAAACCTGTATCAGTATGGTGCGTTTTGGTAACGTACTCGGCTCATCGGGCTCTGTTGTACCGTTATTTACCAAGCAGATAGAGCAAGGTAAGCCGATTACGGTCACCCATCCTGATGTGACTCGTTACTTTATGACGATTCCAGAAGCGGCAAACTTGGTGATCCAAGCAGGTGCGATGGCATCGGGTGGTGAAGTGTTTGTCCTCGATATGGGCGAGCCAGTTAAAATCGTTGATTTGGCCCACCGAATGATTCATTTAAGTGGTTTTGATATTAAAGATGCTGCCCATCCTGAAGGTGATATCGAAGTCATCTTTACGGGTCTTAGAGCCGGAGAGAAGCTCTATGAAGAGCTGATCATCGGTGAAGATAATGTTGAGTCCACTGATCACCCTCTTATCATGCAAGCAATAGAGCATAGCTTCCCATTAGATGAGCTTGAATCAGTATTGTTTGAGCTGACTGAAAAACAAAAGCAATTCGATGTCCCTTGGCTAAAGCAACAATTTAAGCAGTTTGTAGCAGGTTATCAAGAAAGATCCAAAGCTCAATAGCTTTCAATAAGCACCTTAAATATATTATTTAAAACAAGTTGGTCAGATTAACAAAGGAATATTATGCTAGCTATCGATGACATAAAAATCGCGGTGATTGGGCTTGGTTATGTCGGTTTACCATTAGCGGTTGAGTTTGGTAAGTATCGCCCAGTAATCGGTTTCGATATCAATACTAAACGCGTGCAAGAGTTAAGAGATGGCTTCGATGGGACGCTTGAAGTCAACAGTGAAGAGCTCAAATCCGCTAGTTCACTAAAATTTACCACTGAACTAAATGATATTGCTGATTATAATTTTTATATCGTCACAGTACCGACGCCGATTGATGAAAATAATGCACCAGATCTTACGCCTTTAGAGAGTGCTTCTGCAGCGGTGGGAAAAGTTATAAAAGCTGGCGATATTGTGGTTTATGAGTCTACAGTCTACCCTGGTGCGACAGAAGAAATTTGTATTCCTATTATAGAGAAAATATCTGGTCTAACATTTAATCAAGATTTTTATGTTGGTTATAGCCCGGAACGTATCAATCCAGGTGATAAGGTAAATACCTTAACTAAAATCACTAAGATTACTTCAGGCTCAACACCAGAGGCGGCTGATTTAATCGATAGTCTTTATGCCTCTATTATTACTGCTGGTACTTATCGTGCAACGTCAATTAAAGTTGCTGAAGCTGCTAAGGTTATTGAAAATACGCAGCGCGACTTAAATATCGCTATCGTTAATGAGTTTGCTAAGATATTTAATATCATTGGTATAGATACGCAAGCGGTATTGGATGCTGCTGGTAGCAAATGGAACTTCCTTAAATTTAAGCCAGGTTTGGTTGGCGGGCATTGTATTAGTGTAGATCCCTATTATTTGACTCATAAAGCTCAAGAAGTTGGCTATCGACCAGAAGTTATCCTCGCCGGTAGGCGTATAAATGATGGAATGGGGCAATATGTCGCTACACAAATGGTCAAAAAACTAGCACGTAGTAAAATACATATCGATGAAGCAAAGGTATTGGTGCTTGGTTTTACCTTTAAAGGTGATTGCCCTGATACCCGTAATACCAAAGTCATTGATATTATCAAAGAGCTAAAAAGCTTTAATATTAATGTTGATGTCTATGATGATTGGGCTGATAAGCAAGAAGTGTTTGATCATTACGGGATAGAATTGATCAATGAGTTGCAAAAAGGCTATTACGATGGTGTCGTAGTTGCTGTTGATCACAGTAAGTACAAGCAGATGGGCGTGGTTGCAATTAGAGAATTGGCTAAATCAAGCCATGTTGTTTATGACGTTAAGCATGTATTCCAAGAAGGCGAAACAGATATTCGTTTATAAAAATTTAAGGATAGTAGAATGAAAAATTTTGCACTGATAGGCGCTGCTGGTTATATCGCTCCACGTCATATGAAAGCTATCAAAGAAACTGGTAATGAGTTATCTGTTGCTTATGATATTAATGATTCTGTGGGTATTATCGATAGTATCTCTCCTAGTAGTGAGTTCTTCACAGAGTTTGAACGTTTTAGCGATTATTGTTATCAGCTTAAGCGCGATACCGATAAAAAAATTGATATCGTCTCAATTTGTTCTCCCAACTATTTACATTATTCGCATATTGCTGCTGGTCTTAGGATGGGTGCAGACGTTATTTGTGAAAAACCATTGGTACCTACTGAAGCGGCACTTGATGAGTTAATAGCTGTTGAGAAAGAAACAGGGCATAAGGTCTATAACATACTTCAGCTCCGCCACCATGATGCGATATTAGAATTAAAAGATAAAATCGCTAATGCAAATCGTGCAGAAAAATATGAGGTAGAGCTTACGTATATTACCTCTCGCGGAAAATGGTATCTAGAGAGCTGGAAAGGCGAGCTAAATAAATCCTTTGGTATTGCGACCAATATTGGCGTGCACTTCTTCGACATGCTGCATTTTATATTCGGTGATTTAGTAGAAAGTGAAGTCTACTATACTGATGAGACTAAAGCTGGTGGCTATTTAGAGTATGATAAAGCTCGTGTACGTTGGTTCTTGTCTATTGATGCCAATGATTTACCCGAAAGTGTAAAAGGCAAGCAACCTACTTATCGCTCCATTGATATCGAGGGCGATGAGATTGAATTCTCAGGTGGATTTACTGATTTGCATACTATCTCGTATCAAGAAATTCTTGCAGGGCGTGGCTATGGCTTAGAAGATGCACGGTTTGGTGTAAAAACGGTTGAAAATATCCGTTATGCCAAAGACTCTACTACAGATGAGTCTAGATTACATCCGAATGTCAAAAAACTGTTGATAGGATAGTAAGATGAACAATAATGTGCAAATACATCCTTCAGCAGTCATTCATGATGATGTTGTCATTGAAGATGATGTTTATATAGGACCTAACTGTATTATAGGCTATCCACCCGAAGATAAATCTGTGTTTCCTGAAACGCCCTATACCGTTCATATAGGTTCAGGTACAAAAGTTACTGGAAATGTGACTATTGATGCTGGAACTATCAGGAACACATATATTGGCAATGACTGTTTTTTGATGAAAGGTGCTTATGTAGCGCATGATGTCATTATTGGGAACAAAGTCACGCTATCTAGCCACGTAATGCTTGGAGGCCATGTAGAGGTCATGGAGGGCTCTAACTTAGGTATGGGCTGTATTGTCCATCAGCGTCAAAAGATTTGGCCTTATTGTATGATTGGTATGGGGGCAATTATAACTAAAAAGCTGGTTGTTGAGCCTTTCTCTATATATGCTGGCAACCCAGCAAAGAAAATAGGAAAGAATGATAGAGGTGTTGAGAAAAGCGGACTTGATGAACATACCATGACTTCTATACAAGAAAAATTCAACGCAAGCAGGTGATTATTATGCAGTTTATTGATCTGATCGCACAACAAGACAGAATAAAAGACAAACTAGATGTCAACATCCAAAAGGTATTGGCTCATGGTCAGTATATTTTAGGTCCTGAAGTACATGAGCTTGAGGAAAAGTTAGCAGCATATACGGGTGCTAAATACTGTATCACTTGTGCCAATGGTACTGATGCGCTACAAATCGCCCAAATGGCATTTGGTATCGGTCCTGGAGATGAGGTCATCACGCCAGGATTCACTTATATTGCAACAGCAGAGACGGTTGCAGTACTAGGTGCCAAGCCTATCTATGTCGATATCAATCCAAGAACTTATAACTTAGATGTCGAGCAGCTTGAAGCGGCCATTACACCACGTACCAAAGCCATTATCGGGGTTAGCCTATATGGCCAGTGTGCAGACTATGATGCTATCAATGCTATCGCTGCCAAACATGATATCCCAGTCATTGAAGATGCCGCACAGAGCTTTGGTGCTACTTACAAGAGTAAGAAGTCTTGTAATTTAACGACGGTAGCCTGTACCAGCTTTTTCCCTAGTAAACCATTAGGTTGCTACGGTGATGGTGGTGCTATCTTTACCAATGATGAGGCGCTGGCGACCCTAATACGACAAATAGCACGTCATGGTCAAGATCGCCGCTATCATCATATCAGAGTCGGTGTGAATAGTCGGTTAGATACCTTACAAGCAGCTATACTACTTCCTAAGCTTGAAATCTTAGATGATGAGATGCAAGCACGTCAGCATGTAGCAGAGACGTACAATCAGCTCTTCACTGAAGCGGGCATTACTACTATACCCTTTATCGAAGCACACAATCAGAGTGCATGGGCGCAATATACCATTCAGGTTGATAATCGTGATGAGGTGCAAGCGAAGCTAAAAGAGCAAGGTGTCCCTACAGCCGTACACTATCCTATACCGTTAAATAAGCAGCCTGCGGTTGCAGATACAAATGCAGTACTACCAGTAGGTGATGCGGTCGCTGAGCGGGTAATGAGTTTGCCGATGCATCCTTATGTAAAGGAAAAGCAGCAAGATAAAATTATTAGCGCGCTCCAACAGGTGCTTATCTAAAACTAATGGATATATTTAAACAGAAGATCAAAACCTTATTCCAAGGAAGCTTTGTTAGAAATGTTAGCATGTTGGTAGGAGGAACAGCTTTTGCCCAGTTAATAACAATAATATTGCTTCCAGTATTAACTAGACTGTATTCACCTGAAGACTTTGGTGTACTAGCTGTATATCTTTCATTTGTGTCACTTATTTCTGTTGTTTCTTGCTTGCGTTTGGAGATAGCGATACCAATACCAAAGGAAGATAAAGATGCTTTGGTCCTGTTCGTTCTATCTCTAGGTAGTGTAGTCGTAATAACACTATTAACAGTTGTTGGAACGATTTTATTTTCTAAGCAAATATATCTAGCAACTGAAGGAAAGCTAGAAGGTTATGTGTGGCTGATACCATTAAGTGTGTTTTTTTCAGGCATTTATGCGGCGTTACAGTATTGGGCTACAAGACATAAGGCATTTTCTTTAGTTGCTAAAACTCGCTTGAGTCAGGCAGTTGGCGGTAGCAGTACGCAAATTGGATTGGGATATGCTGGATTGGGACCTCTTGGGTTGTTAATTGGTCAATTGGTAAGCATCGGTGCAGGAATTATAGGATTAAGTCGTTACTTTATAAAAAACAGTAGTTCTTTACTTCGGGATGTTAAATTTAGTGAATTAAAATCTGTTTTTAAGCAATATGATCGATTTCCTAAGTATTCTACTTGGGAGGCATTTGCAAACTCTGGTGCTATGCAGATACCAGTAATTTTAATCGCTTACTATGCGGTGAGCGCTGAAGCTGGGTTTTTGATGCTAGCAATGCGCCTACTGTCTGCACCAATGAGTTTAATAGGCGGGGCAGTAGGGCAAGTATATTTGGCAGAAGCCTCTGAAAAAAACTATGAAGGTCAGCTACGTCAGTTTACTCATAACACAGTCAGGGCTTTAGCGAAGATAGGTACTCCAACAATTATATTCGCTGGCATGGCTGCCCCATTTTTAATCCCTATTATTTTTGGTAAAGAGTGGCAACGTGCGGGTATATTAATAGCGTGGATGTCTCCTTGGTTTTTAATGCAGTTCATAACTTCTCCGGTGTCAATGGCTTTGCATATAACCAATAACCCAAAGATAGCGATGTTACTTCAGTTTTTTGGGTTATTATTAAGAGTGGGCGGGGTTGTAATATCAGGTCTATACTACAGAAGTTATATTGTAGAAGTTTACGCAATTACTGGTTTTATTTTTTATTCAATATACTTGTTTGTGGTTCTATCTGTTTTAAGTTATTTACCAAAAAAATAAAATAATTATTAAAATATAAAGTATTATCAATTTTCTATATTTGAAGCTCTAACCAATTCTGTATGTTTTCAATTACTCGGTTGTTATAATTGCATTATTAGCAGAAAAGAATGGAGCTGACTATCTAATGATAGCTACGCAGCTCATGAATATGACTATGAGCTTTGTAGAAAGTGCAATTGCTCAGGTATATCTTACGCATGCTGCAGAGAAATATAAAAATAGTCAACTGAGGCAATAGACCTCTTGCAAAAGTAGTAGAAGATTTTACAATAACTTATATATTCACAACTGGCTAGGAACCATGCCAAATATAGATAAGCTTCTCAAACAAAATAATGCTGGCTTTAAACTCTACACAGGCATTCATAAAGCGACTTTCCATAAAATGTTAGATACTATGCAGCAGCATGAAGCAAAAAAGACTAAATTAGGACGACCAAGCGCGATTAGTCTTTAGGAACAAATATTACTGGCCCTGGCTTATTGGCGTGAATATCGGACGCTATACCACATCAGTACGGACTTTGGTATTCATGAGTCCTCTGCCAGCCGTATCATTCATAAAATGGAAGATGTTCTTGTTGATTCAGATAGGTTTGAATTGCCTAAAAAGCTGCCTATTAGAGTTAATGACGATATTAATTGGTCAGTCGTCATTGTTGATGCCACCGAAACCCCAATTGAGCGTCCAAAAGAAACCAAAGAGACTACTACAGCGGTAAGAAAAAACAACATACCTTAAAAAAAGCTCAAGTTATCGTTCATTGGCAAACCGGTTTGATATTAGATATTCAAAGGGTCAATCCACGATTCTAAGCTGTATAAAGATACTTGTCCTGATTGGCTTCCTGACAACGTTAAATTACTAGCAGGTAGCGGCTATCAGGGAATTGCAATTCTACATAAACAAACCTTTACCCCCCTTTAAAAAATCATGTAGGGGTCAGCTGTTAGAGATATGCAAACAATCCAATCACTATCTGGCGAAGTTTCGTATTACATAGTCAATTCCACCTAAAAGTGTTATAAACTAATTATCAAACCCAATTGTTATCATAAAGCTCATGACTTACTCACTAGATTTTCGCAAACAGGTACTAAAAACCTTAGACGAGGGTATGACCTTTGCCGAGGCGGCTGGTTTTTACAATCTCAGTCCAACCACTATACAGAATTGGAAGCGGCGTGTTCATAGTAAAACAACCAGACAAACCAAACCCTATAAAATACCAGATGACGTGCTACTTAATGACGTTAAAGAACATCCAGATGATTACCAGTATGAGCGAGCACGTCGTCTAAACTGTAGTAAAACAGGCATTTATCATGCCCTAAAGCGCCTAGGCATCAGTCAAAAAAAAGACCTTAGAACATCCAAAAGCCTGTCCAATCAAAAGAGCGATATATTACAGCAAGCTTGATACTTTTAAACAACAAGTCTATCCCATCGTCTATATGGATGAAAGCGGCTTTGAGCACGAGACCATTCGCTCTCATGGTTATGCACCGATTGGTAAGCCTTGTATCGATAGCTACAACTGGCAAGGTAAAAAGCGAACCAACGTTATTAGACCTCTTGCAAAAGTAGCAAAGGGAATTAAAATAAGAAGACACTCATAACTTTTTAGGAACCATGCCAAACATAGATAAGCTACTCAAACAAAGTGACGCTGGTTTTAAACGCTATACAGGCATTCATAAAGCCACCTTTTATGACATGCTTGAGGCCATGCAAGAGCATGAAGCATCTAAAACCAAATCAGGCAGACCAAGCGTGCTCAGTCTTAAAGCACAAATACTATTAGCCCTGACTTATTGGCGTGAATACCGCACGCTTTATCATATCAGTATGGACTTTGGTATTCATGAGTCTTCTGCTAGTCGTATCATCCGTAAAGTAGAAGACATCCTGATTGACTCTGGTAAGTTTGAATTGCCCAAAAAGCTCCCTAATCGCGTCGATGATGACATCAATTGGAGCGTCGTCATTGTTGATGCGAACGAAACCCCAATTGAGCGTCCAAAAAAAACCAAAGAGACTACTACAGCGGTAAGAAAAAACAACACACCTTGAAAGCGCAGGTTATCGTTCATTGGCAAACAGGGTTGATACTTAATGTACAAACCTGCAAAGGGTCAATCCACGATTTTAAGCTGTATAAAGATACTTGTCCTGATTGGCTTCCTGACAATGCTAAATTACTAGCAGATAGTGGTTATCAGGGTATAGCAAAGCTACATAAGCAAACCTTCACCCCTTTTAAAAAGCCACGTGGTGGTCAGTTACTGGAGATATGCAAACAGGCCAATCACTATCTGGCAAAGTTCCGTATTGTGGTTGAGCACAAAATAGGCTTAATCAAGTTGTTCAAAATCGTGGCTCATAAATATCGTAACCGTCGTCAGCGCTATGATCTTAGAATGAAGCTGTTTGCTGGTATCATTAATTTCGAGCTAAACCTATGAATTTTACAAGAGGTCTAATATAATTATCATTATATATGAACATTACGGAACTGGGTCGATCTTACAATCATGAGGAGTTTTATTAAAGTTAGATGACTGTTGTTATTAAGTCAACACTACAATAATTACTTTCCTAAATTATAATAATTTTTTAAAGTTATTTTCTGACATGTGTTTTGAATACAGGTTTTTTTTACTTTAAGGAAGTTGTCTTGAATATCAAAAAGAAACTAATAGATGACTATCTTGCTTATATAAGTAGTTTTACTATTATTCTACTATTTCCAGGGTTTGCTCTATATAATACGTTAGTTGCTTATGGTTTTATTACACCTATTTTTGGTGGGTTTTTTGGTTTATTTAGTGTGATCTATCTTATTTTAGTATTACCTATGCTTTTAAGATTACCAGTTTTTTTAGATAATAAATCTTTAGGTTATTTTATAATTCTGATTTTTTTATATGTTTATATATTTCTATTTTCTACTACTAATTACTTATTAGATTCAAGAGCAGGGATTGAAGACGCATATTTTCAGATTATTGAAACTATGACTCTAACATTGGCTATTTTCTTTATAGGGTTTTTCGTAGACTTAAACCAAAAAATATATAAGATTTTACTTTATACTATTCTAGTATCTGCAGCTTTACTCTTGTTCTATTTTTTAAAGACAGGACAGGTTATGTTTTATGCCAAGTCTTTTGCAGATGATAACGCTACAGAATATGTCTCAACATACCAAGGTTACGCTCGGAGTGCTATAATAACTTCATTAATTGTTTTAAGTATGACGAATAGGTTAGCTAGATATCTTTTTATCTATATGTTATCTATTTTTATTTTGTTTATTTTAGGCGCTCGTTCAGAGTTTGTTGGTTTGGTTCTTTCTGGTACTTTATTACTATTGTTAAGATTTAAAATAAATATTATTCAATTTCTGAAATTATTATCTTTTTGTGTATTAGGGCTTATAGTCTTATACTTTAGTTATGATAGCTTTTCTGGTGGTAGAGGCGCTCAAGTTTTTGATCTCGCTAATGATACTTCGTGGGAAGCTCGAAAGAGTTTAGAACAAATAGGGCTGAATCAAATAATTCAACACCCCATTTTGGGCTATTTTGGAGGACATATCTTAGAAGGAGGCTCCAGAGGAAGCTATATTCATAATGTGCTTTCAGTCTGGGCAGGATTTGGTCTCATTAGTTTTATCCTATACGTTTTACTGTGCTTTATACCATTTTTTCATTGTATTCTTATTGCTTTGAAAGATAAGCAACAGACAGATAAGTTCTACTTTTGTCTTAGTCTTAGTTCTGTAGTAGTATTATTGATCTTATTTTCCAAATCATTTTTTTGGGTGCTACCTGGGTTTGTATGGGGTTTATATCTTAGTATAAATAGAAGTAGAGTAAAATAATTAATTTTTAAAAATTGGGTTTATAAAAAATATGCTATTTAATAAAACCTGCAAACCTGAGGTTTTTACTGTTGCAAAGATTGATAAAATGATGAAGTTAAAAATAAGAAAGACTCTTAAAGTGTTGGAGTGATTTTTAAGATTGTTGATATTATAAATAAGGAATACCTAGGTGGAAAAAATAGTTCATATGACGTCAGTACATAGCCGTTATGATATAAGAATATTTTTAAAGCAATGTGTAACATTATCGGACTTCGGTTATGATGTGTATCTTGTTGTTGCAGATGGTTTGGGAGATGAAATTAAGGATGGAGTCAAAATACTGGATGTTGGATGTAGTGATTCGGGGCGCTTAAATCGTATTTTCAAGACTACCAAAAAAGTTTATGTAAAAGCCTTAGAATTAGACGCAGATTTATACCAATTTCATGATCCAGAACTTATGCCTATAGGCCTAAAGCTTAAAAGAAAAACCAACTCTATTGTAATATTCGATTCTCATGAGGATGTTCCAAAACAGTTACTTAGTAAGCACTATTTAAACAAAGTATCTAGAGTGGTTTTATCTAAGTCTTTTCAAGCTTATCAAATTTGGAGTTGTAAAAAGATTAGTGCAGTTATTACATCTACTCCTTCGATTCGTCAAGGTTTTGAAAAACATAATATTTTGGCAATGGATATAAGAAACTATCCTATATTGAAGGAATTCAATAATATCCATGTTGATTGGTCTATGAAAAGTTGTCGTATATGTTACATAGGTGGACTTGAGAGAAACCGAGGAATATACGAGATTCTTGATAGTGCACTTTTAGTAAATAATGATTTTATACTAAGTTTTGCTGGTAGCTTCTCTGATACACATTTTGAATCAGAAGTAAAAGAGCATTTTTACTGGCAATCAGTAGATGACCGCGGATGGTTGAGCCGTGATGGAGTGAGCTCACTTTTAAATGATTCTTTTGCTGGCTTAGTCACTTTGCAACCTGCAGTTAACTTCATCGATTCACTACCAATTAAAATGTTTGAATATATGGCAGCGGGATTGCCAGTAATAGCTTCTAATTTTCTTTTGTGGAATGAAATTATCGAAAACGAAAAATGCGGGCTCTGTATAGACCCCCTTAACCCTAAGGAAATAGCTCAAGCAATAGATTATTTGATTGAAAACCCTAAGATAGCAGAGCGTATGGGAAAGAACGGCAGAAAGGCTGTGTTAGATAAGTATAACTGGACAATCGAAGCTGAGAAGCTATTACAGTTTTACGCTTCACTACTAGGTAAATATAATGAAAAAAAATGATATTTTAGTAAGTGTTATAATACCGTCATATAATCACGTTGATTATATAGAAAAATCTATTAGAAGTGTGATTGAGCAAACCTATAAAAATATCCAGCTAATTGTGATTGATGACGGGTCTAATGATGGTTCTATAGAATTGCTTTCAAAGCTCGAGAAAGAGCTTGGTTTTATGCTAGTTTTACAAGAAAATTCAGGTGTATGTAAAACCCTTAATAGAGGTATACAAGATTTCTCTAAAGGAGGGTTGTTATGTATGCTAGCATCAGACGACTATTTCCACCCTATGAAAATCGAGAAACAGGTCGAAGTGCTAAAAAACAACAATAAATCTGAGTTTTGTTATACTCAGGCTATTGAGTTTGATTCAGATACAGGAAGAGAGTTAAGAGTTTTTCCTAAGAAAGATTTTACTGGTCAAGTTTTGAATAAGCTTCTCTTACGACAACCTTATGCTGCTGGTAGCATTATGTTTACCAGAAACTTATATGACAAAGTCGGGGGCTTCGATTCTAATCTCAAATATGAAGATTGGGATTTTTCTATCCGGTGTGCTGCTAATACCGATTTTTCTTGTGTAGCTGAACCTCTTTTCTATTATAGATCTCATGAAAACAATAGTATGAAAACTTTGAGTCGGCGTGAAATATTTCATGGTAAAGCAATGATTCTTTCAAAGAATTATGCTCTCGCAGAACCTCATATTTGGATTTCGTCTATACTATCTCATTTTGCATATGATCATGGCCATAAGTTTCTTAAACACCTTAGTATTAGAGAGTTAGTTAATTAACTCAGGACTCTGTATATGAAAATACTCATTACTGGTGGCGCAGGCTTTATTGGTTCTGCTGTTATCCGCCATATTATCCGTAGTACGGACGACGAAGTTTTAAACATTGATAAATTAACCTATGCGGGTAACTTGGAATCCCTCAAAGAAATTGATCAGAGTGCTAGATATGAGTTTCAACAGATTGATATCTGTGATAAAGAGGCATTGGAGCAAGCATTCGATAGCTTTCAACCCAATCTTGTCATGCATTTAGCAGCAGAGTCACATGTTGACCGATCTATCGATGGACCAGCTGAATTTATTAATACCAACATCGTAGGCACTTACCATTTATTAGAGGTGGCACGTCAATACTGGCAAACGCTTGATGACCTAGATAAGCAAAAGTTTAAGTTTCATCATATTTCTACCGATGAAGTTTATGGCGATTTAGAAGGCACGACTGATTTATTTACAGAATCTACCCCATATGCGCCAAGTTCACCTTATTCAGCAAGTAAAGCTAGCTCAGACCATTTAGTTCGAGCTTGGCATCGTACTTATGGTTTTCCTATTTTAGTTACTAACTGCTCTAATAATTATGGTCCTTACCATTTTCCTGAAAAGCTTATTCCGTTGGTTATCTTAAATGCTCTAGATGGCAAAGCACTGCCTATCTATGGCAAAGGCAATCAAATACGTGATTGGTTGTTTGTAGAAGATCATGCGCGTGCTTTATACAAAGTGGTCACTGAAGGGAAGATTGGTGAGACTTATAATATCGGCGGACATAACGAAAAGCAAAATATAGAAGTTGTCAAAACGATTTGTCACATCTTAGATGAACTAAAACCACAGGCAAATGGTCAGCCGTACGAATCATTAATCACCTTTGTAAAAGACCGCCCAGGGCATGACTTACGCTATGCAATCGATGCCAGCAAAATTGCCAATGAATTAAATTGGACACCGACAGAGACGTTTGATAGTGGCATCAGAAAAACGGTCGAATGGTATTTGAATAATATGGAGTGGTGCAGCCGCGTTCAAGATGGCAGCTATCAACGTGAAAGACTAGGAGCAGGTGAATAAATGAATACTAAAGGTATTATTTTAGCAGGGGGTTCAGGTACACGTCTGTATCCCATTACTAAAGGCGTCTCTAAGCAGCTGCTCCCTATCTATGATAAACCGATGATTTATTATCCGTTATCTGTATTGATGCTCGCAGGTATCCGTGAGGTGCTAATCATTAGCACACCAGATGATATAGACGGTTTTAAGCGCTTACTTGGTGACGGTCAAGAGCTTGGTATCGATATCAGTTATGCGGTTCAGCCTAGTCCAGACGGTTTGGCGCAAGCCTTTATTATCGGCGAAGATTTTATTGGCGATAGTAATGTCTGTTTAGTGCTTGGGGATAATATCTTTTATGGTCAAGGCTTTACTCCATTGCTCCATCAAGCAGTCAATCGTCAAAAAGGCGCAACCGTCTTTGGCTATCAAGTTAAAGATCCAGAGCGTTTTGGCGTCGTGGCATTCGATGAAGATAAGCGCGCTATTTCGATAGAAGAAAAGCCTGTCAAGCCTAAATCTAATTATGCAGTAACAGGTCTATATTTTTATGATAATGATGTTATAGAGATTGCGAAAAAAGTTAAGCCTTCTGAGCGAGGCGAAGTTGAGATTACTACCGTCAATCAAATGTATATGGAACGTGGTGATCTAAATGTGGAGCTGCTAGGTCGTGGATTTGCATGGCTAGATACCGGCACACATGAAAGTTTACTAGAAGCAGCGCAGTTTGTAGAGACCATTGAAAAGCGTCAAGGCTATAAGGTTGCTTGTTTAGAAGAGATTGCTCTCAATAACGGCTGGTTGACCAAACAACAAGTGGCTGAGATTGGTCAAACGATGAGTAAAAATGCATATGGTCAGTATCTAATGTCTTTAACAAGTGAATAGTCATGAGTTTAATAAAGCTAGTTGATTTACCAAGTTTTGGTGATGAAAGAGGTGGCTTGATCGCGATTGAGTCTGAGCAATCCATCCCATTTCAAATAAAGCGTTTGTATTATATATTTGGCACTCAGTCAGGAGTCTCGCGTGGTTTCCATGCGCATCACAGCCTAAAACAGATTGCGGTCTGTGTCAAAGGCAGCTGTCGTATGATCCTAGATGATGGACAGCATCGAGAGGAGGTTTGGCTCGATACACCGAATAAAGGGTTATTGATTGGGGATTTGGTATGGCGAGAAATGCATGATTTTAGTGATGATTGTGTGCTCTTAGTATTGGCTAGTGAGCATTATGATGAAGCTGATTATATTCGTGATTATAAAGAATTTTTGAGGTGTTTATGAGCATTCATGCAACGGCAATAGTATCCGACAAAGCTATCATTGGAAATAATGTAGAAATCGGTGCTTATACAATTATTTATGACAATGTGGAGATTTCTGATAATACAGTTATTGAAGCGTTTTGCGAGATAGGCGTTTCCAATCATTTATCAAATAGAAATAAATTATATATAGGTCCAAACTCGCATATCAGGTCGCATAGTGTTTTCTATGAAGGATCTGTATTTTTAGAGTCATTAGTGACAGGTCATCGAGTTACTGTAAGAGAGAAAATTAAAGCTGGAAAAAACTTACAAATAGGGACTTTGTCTGACTTACAAGGCCATTGTGAAATAGGTGATTTTGTCCGTTTCCACAGCAATGTTCATATTGGTCAGAAAAGTAAAATTGGTAGTTATGTATGGATTTTTCCTTATGTCGTGCTGACCAATGACCCTCATCCACCTAGTGATACTTTACTTGGCGTGACTGTTGAAGATTACGCCGTTATAGCAACAATGAGTGTCGTACTACCGGGAGCTTATATTAGGAAGGGTTGTTTAATCGGCGCTCATTCTTCTATAAAAGGTGATACAGAAGAAGATATGATTTATGCAGGCTCCCCCGCTAAGAAGATATGTCCAACGTCTAAGATTAAATTACATGATGGCAGCGGAGATGCTTATCCATGGCGTAAGCACTTCCATCGTGGTTATCCAGAAGATTTGGTCAGAACTTGGATAAGTGAATAATGCATATAAAAACGTCTTTTACGATAACAGAAATTACAATAGGGATGACAGCATCTTATAGTCAAACTATAAGTGATGCAGACGTAAAAGCGTTCGCTGGCATTTCAGGTGATCACAATCCTGTACATCTAAGTGAGGAATATGCAGAAAATTCTCGCTTTAAAAATAGAATTGCTCATGGTTTATTAACAGCTAGTTTTTTCTCTGCAATATTTGGAACCAAACTTCCAGGTGAAGGATGTGTGTATGCAGGTCAAAACTTACAATTTAAAAAACCCGTATATTTAGGCGATACTGTCGTCGCAAAAGTCACTGTGATTGCTATAGATGTACTTAAAAAGCGAGTAACCTTTGAAACTGTCTGCACTGTTAAAAATAGAGTGGTTACAACAGGCACTGCCGAAATATTTATCCCATAGGTATATAAAATGATTCCTTTTCTTGATCTAAAAGCTATTAATGCCCAATATCGTGATGAGCTTGTAGATGCTTGTACTCGTGTTATTGACTCAGGCTGGTATATCGGCGGCAGTGAGCTCGAGCAATTCGAGCAGCAGTTTGCTAACTACTGCGGGACGAAATACGCCATTGGTGTGGCCAATGGTTTAGATGCGCTTATTCTTACCCTTCGTGCTTGGAAAGAATTAGGTAAACTCAAAGATGGTGATGAAGTTATCGTACCGTCTAATACTTATATAGCCAGCATATTAGCAATTAGTGCTAATAATCTAACGCCTATTTTAGTTGAGCCGTGTTTAAATAGCTTCAATATTGATCCTAAAAAGATTGAAGCGGCTATTACGAGCAGAACAAAAGCCATACTTCCAGTGCACTTATATGGGCAATTAGCGGATATGCCAGCTATTATGGCTATTGCTAAACGTCATGAGTTGTTGGTATTAGAAGACTCGGCGCAAGCCCATGGCGCTTCTCTTGATGGTAAGAAAGCAGGGAGCTGGGGTGATGCATCGGGTTTTAGTTTTTATCCGGGTAAAAACCTTGGCGCATTGGGTGACGCTGGCGCAATTACCACGAGTGATAAAGAGCTGGCCGATACATTGCGTGCATTACGTAATTATGGTTCACACGAAAAATATAAAAACCTATTTCAGGGTGTTAACAGTCGTTTGGATGAAATTCAAGCCGCTATGCTTAATGTGAAACTAAACCATTTAGATAACGAGATTGCCCATCGTCGTAAAGTCGCGGATGCTTATCTTGAAGGTCTTAATAATAAAGCAATCATACTACCTACTAAGGAAAATGATAGCGCACACGTTTGGCATGTCTTTGTTATTCGCTGTGAGCAGAGAGATGCGCTACAAAAATACTTAGCTGATAATGGCGTTCAGACACTAATACATTATCCTGTGCCACCGCATCAGCAGCCTGCATATAAAGAGTGGAATGAGCTAAGTTATCCTATTTCTGAAAGCATTCATGCAGAGGTGTTGAGTTTGCCGATAGGGCCAACATTGACACTAGAGGAAATTAAAATAGTAATAGAGTTGTGTAATAGTTTCAAATCTTAAATTATGTTTGATATTCAGATACTAGAGTGTGTATCTGTTATAGCCTATATTACTCTTGATGCTTTGCTTTAGTTAATGAAATAAGAGTGAGTTATTAGTTTTTCTGAATAAAAAAGAACATATGTTGAATTATTAAAAGCTCTATTAAATATAATAGGATAATAAAAATTGATAAAACGCCTTTTTGATATCACTGCCGCGACTGCCGCTTTAGTTGCCTTATCTCCGGTATATGCTATCACTGCCTATAAAGTCAAAAAAAATTTAGGCTCGCCAGTACTATTTCGTCAAACACGCCCGGGTCTAGACGGTAAGCCGTTTGAGATGATTAAGTTTCGCACGATGAAAGATGCTATAGACAGTGATGGCAATCCTCTACCAGATAGCGAGCGCTTGACTGACTTTGGTAAAGCACTACGTAATAGTAGTTTGGATGAACTGCCTGAGCTGTGGAATGTCGTCAAAGGCGATATGAGCTTAGTCGGACCACGCCCATTATTAATGGAATACCTACCGCTATATAGTAAAGAGCAATCGCGTCGTCATAATGTACGCCCTGGTATTACCGGTTATGCGCAAGTAAATGGGCGTAATGCGATTGGTTGGGATAAAAAGTTTGAGCTCGATACGTGGTATGTAGATAATCAATCACTATGGTTAGATATCAAGATATTATTGAAGACAGTAAAAAAAGTGGTTATTAAAGATGGTGTTAGTGCCGATGGTGAAGCAACTATGTCTGCATTTTCTGGTAATGAAAATCTGTATATTTTAGGTGCAGGTGGTTTTGCTCGAGAAATATATAGTTATTTAGTTGACAATAATTTCACTTATAATAATTCAAAGCTAGTAGGCTTTCTTGATGATAACTCAAGTGCATTAGATGATTTTGATTTATCTCACAAAATAGTAGGCAATTTAAAGAGTATTGATTTAAAGGTCACAGATTGCTTAATTGTCGCAATAGCTAACCCAGCTCTTAAAGAGCAGGTTTTTGAATTTTATAATAAAAATAACGGTACTATTATTTCTTATATACATCCTTCAGCCATTATTGGGCACGATGTAAGTGTTGGTGTAGGTACTGTATTCGCGCCAAACTCAGTCGTTACAACTAATGTGACTTTAGGACGTGGTTGTACAATTAATGCGTTTTCTAGTGTTGGTCATGATGCAGCCCTAGGAGATTTTTGCACACTGAGCGGGCATTGTGATGTCACCGGTAATGTTAAGCTTGGTGATAAAGTTTTTATGGGTAGCCATGCGTCGATTATTCCTAGTGTTCAGGTTGGTACTGGTGCTATTATAGGCGCGGGTAGCTTGGTAATCCGTAAAGTTAAAGAAAATACAACGGTATTTGGCAATCCTGCCAAAAAAATAATGTGAGGTTAAAATGTCTAAAGAAGCTAAATTACTTGAAATTGTTGCTGATATTTTGGAGTGTGAATTGGAGGAAGTTTCGTTAGAGACAGAGCTATGTGAAGAAATGTGGGATTCATTAGCTGTTGTTTCATTTATGGCTGAAGCTGATTCAGAGTTTGGTAAGACGCTTTCACCAACTGAAGTGGTTGCAGTGAAAAGTGTTAAAGACTTATTAGATTTAATTCAATAGGATATGCAGAGCGCCTGCTTGCAGGTGCTCAGGAGTTTATATGTTAATTATTAATGATGTTGATATTGCAGCTATAGCATCAACTGTGCCAGCAGATAAAATTAATAATTTTAGCCTAGCTAAGATTTTTGGTGAAGCCGAAGTCAAAAAAATAATTAAAAATATTGGTGTTGAAACACGACATATAGCTAACGTGAAGCAAACAACATCAGATTTTTGTTATGAATCCGCTGTTCGAGTTATTAAAGACTTAGATTGGGAGCCTGAAAGTATAGGAGCTCTGATTTTTGTCAGTCAAACACCTGATTATCAGCTACCTGCCACAGCTTGTGTTCTTCAAGCTAAACTAGGTTTAAGTAGAAAAACTATCGCTTTTGATGTCAATTTAGGTTGCTCTGGCTATGTGTATGGCTTGTATTTAGCCGCGAGCTTAATCAACTCTGGTGTTGAACGAGTGTTGCTGCTTGTTGGCGATACGATCAGTAAAATCGTTAATAAAGACGACAGAAGTACAGGTTTGCTATTTGGTGATGCAGGGACAGCAACTGCGTTACAGAAAAAAACAGGTAAAAAACTAAGCTTCACATTAGGCTCTGATGGTACTGGTTTTGAGCACATCATAGCTAAAGACAAAAGCATACAAGACAGTGCGGAACGTGGTATGTCTTCAGCATACTTGGCTATGGATGGTGGCGAGGTTTTTCAGTTCACTCTCGCTGCTGTACCTGAAATGCTCAATGGTTTTATGAATGAGCTGGGTGTTACAAGTTCAGATATTAATGCATGTATTTATCATCAAGCCAATCGCTTTATGTTGAAGCACTTATCTAAAAAGTCTGGTTTTACTACAGAGCAAGTACCCTTGAGTATTGTTGATTACGGCAATACGAGCAGTGCGTCCATACCTCTCACTTTATGCAGTCAAAACATTGTGAGTAGAGAATCCATACTGATGGCAGGTTTTGGCGTTGGTCTGTCTTGGGGCGCTGTTCATGCTGACCTCTCTGAGACTGCTTTACTATCTGTTGTTGAGGTGTGATGTGATAGCAAATTTACTTAAAGATAAAGTGGTTCTTATTACAGGTGCATCATCAGGTATCGGTAAACAAACCGCTGTTTTTTTTAGTCAACAAGGCGCTAAAGTCATTGTTACAGGGCGCAATCAAGAGCGCTTAGCAGATACTGTAAGCCAATTGCAGGGAGACAAACATTTTTCTCTCTGTTCAAATCTTGATTCAGCAGATGATGTTGAGCAACTGATTAAGACTGCAGTCACTCAAATGGGCCCTATAGATGGTGTTGTGCACTGTGCAGGTGTGCAAAAAACTTTGCCACTGAAGGTCTTAAAAGAAAACCACTTTGATGATATTTTCAATGCAAACGTAAAAAGCGCTCAATTTTTAGCAAAAAGTATCAGTAGAAAAGGGCGTTTTAATCCTCAAGGGTCAAGTCTGATCTTTTTAAGCTCAGTCGCTGCAATATGTGGTGAGCCCGCGATTTCTACTTACGCAGCTTCTAAGGCAGCATTACAAGGCCTATCCAAATCTTTAGCGCTTGAGTTAGCAAGATTAAAAGTACGTGTGAACTGTATTGCACCTGGACACGTACAAACAGAAATGGCTAAAGAGTTTAGTCAACAGCTTACCTCTGAACAATATATGGCAATAGCTGACAAGCACCCATTAGGTCTAGGTACTCCTGAAGATATTGCCCATGCTGCTGCTTTTTTAACTAGTGATATGGCGCGCTGGGTGACTGGTACAACACTGTATGTTGATGGTGGTTACAGTGCTCACTAAGGAATTGATATGAAAGCTTATATTGCTGCAGTAAGTTCTTACTTACCTGAAAATACACTAACGAACGAAGATTTAGCGCTTGAATTTCCTGATTGGAGCGTTGATAAGATTTTTTCAAAAACTGGAATACATACTCGACATATTTGCAACGAGAATCAGACTATATCTGATATGGCTGTGGCCGCTGCCGAGTCTTTAATCTCTGAAAATGCAATTGATAAAAGTTCGATAGATTATGTGTTGCTATGTACACAAAGTCCTGACTATTTTCTACCTACGACCGCATGCTTGGTTCAATCTGAACTTGGTTTACCAACATCCTGCGGCGCTTTAGATTTTAATTTAGGTTGCTCTGGTTATGTCTATGGATTGAGTCTTGCAAAAGGCTTGATTGAGACTGGGCAGGCTAGCAATATTTTATTAATTACATCTGAAGCATATTCTAAGCATATTGCTGCAGGTGATAAAAGTGTTCGGACGTTATTTGGTGATGCTGCTACTGCAACCTTAATCAAAGGAAAAGAGTCTAACCATGACTTAATTGGTCCTTTTGTATTTGGTACTGATGGTAATGGTGGTGATAATTTAATAGTGCCTGATGGGGGTAGTAAAAATCCAATTACTGATGCCTCGTCTATTTTGACTGAAGATACATCAGGTAACGTAAGAGCACCGAAAAATCTATATATGAACGGTGCTGAAATTCTTCTATTCACGATGAAGACTGTTCCATCTAGTGTTAATGCTTTATTGGAAAAAGCTAATTTAAGTAAAAATGACATTGATTATGTGATATTTCATCAGGCTAATAAGTTTATGCTTGATAAGCTTAGATCTAAAACAGGTTTTGCTGAAGAACGCTTCTTAACCTCCTATGAGCGTTACGGTAATACGGTATCCTCTACTATTCCTCTCGGTATTAAAGAAGCTTTGAATGAGCAAAAGTTTAAATCTGGTGATCGTATATTATTGGTTGGGTTTGGTGTTGGCTACTCTTGGGCTGCAACAGTTGTTGAGTGGTAGTTACATGTTAAATATTGCTTAGCTATAGTTGTGTATTCAGGCGCTGCTGTAGTTAAAAATGTTGGCGCGTAGGCTAAGTAGTGTTTCCTTTGTCAGGCTAAAGACCGACCTAGATGGTTGGTAGTAATCAATTTTTATGGATGAGTAATGTGTTAAATACCCCATTTTCACCTTGGCCAAGCTTTACTCAAGAAGAGGCTGATGCCGTCAGTCAAGTATTATTATCCAACAAGGTAAATTACTGGACAGGGCAAGAGTGTCGTCAGTTTGAGACTGAGTTTGCTAAATGGGCTGATAGCAAATATGCCATTGCGATGGGTAATGGTACGTTGGCATTAGACGTTGCCTTGCAAGCGTTAGATATTGGCGCAGGTGATGAAGTAATCGTCACACCGCGTACCTTTATTGCAAGTATCTCATCGGTCGTCAATGCGGGAGCGACGCCTGTATTTGCTGATGTCGATGAGGCAACTGGTAATATCACGCCCGAGTCAATTGCTGCAGTACTGACAGATAAAACCAAAGCTATCGTCTGTGTGCATTTGGCAGGTTGGCCTTGTGATATGGATGGCATCATGGCGTTGGCAGAACAGCATAATCTATATGTGATAGAGGACTGTGCACAGGCACATGGTGCGCGTTACAAGGGTCGTAGCGTGGGGAGTATCGGCCATATCGGTGCGTGGAGCTTTTGCCAAGATAAAGTAATGACCACAGGCGGTGAGGGCGGTATGGTCACCACCAATGATGAGCAATTATGGCGCAAAATGTGGGCGTATAAAGACCATGGTAAAAGCTATGCAGCGGTCTATGAGACCGAGCATCCACCAGGCTATCGCTGGCTACATGAGAGCTTTGGTACCAATTGGCGCATGACTGAAATGCAAGCAGTGCTTGGCCGTATTCAATTAACGAGAATGCCTGATTGGACAGCCAAACGTACGGCTAATGCTCAAGCTATCTTAGATACCTGTGCAAAATGGGAAGCGAAAGGCTATCTTTCTGTACCTAGGTTAGAAGAGTCGCTGCAGTTTGCAGATTCGACCCACGCTTATTATAAGCTTTACGTCTATGTGCAGTCAGATAACCTACCGAAAGAGTGGTCACGAGATCGGATCATTGAAGAGATCAATGACTTAGGGGTTCCTTGTTTTTCAGGATCCGCTTCTGAGGTATATCTGGAAAAAGCGTTTGATAATACAGGCTTACGTCCTGAGACGAGACTACCAGTCGCCAAGCAGCTTGGCGAAACCAGCTTGATGTTTCTCGTTCATCCAACGTTGACAGAAGACGAGATTAAGCAAACCGTACAGGCGATTGATAGCGTATTTGCGAATATACATAACCAATAAGATATCAGTTGTTGAGTTAAATTTAGTTACGTTAATGCAAATGGATGTTTGACCCATAGTATTTATAAGCCATTGGCATTTATAATAAACCCTTTATAACCGAAGAGTATTTGATCATGTACAAGAAGCTAAGCATTTTATTGGGTTTGAGTGTCTTATCCTCAGTGTCGGTGTTGGCATCTGCACAAAACCTGTATATGAACGATCTAAAGCTTAAGGCCGATCTTGACTGGTTGAATACTCAAGGGGTCGCGCAGATTAGCACCAGTACTTGGCCGCTGACGGCCAATGAGATCAAACGCGCTTTAAATAGCGCTAATGCCCAGACGCCAGCGCAGCAGCAGATCCTGCAGTCGGTACAAACGCGATTGAATCAGAACCGCAACTCAGTGGTAAAAGGCTCGGCAGCACTGCATATACAAACCGATAGAGAGCAGCTACCACAAAAATTTGCTGATGATAAGCTGGCGGGTCAACAAGGAAGCGTTGGCGTGTCGCTTAGCGAAGCGGAATGGGAATTTAATTTACAAGCCAATTTAAAAAATGACAAACTTATCGATGACAGCTCAGATGTTAGCTTTGAGGGCTCGTACCTTGCTGGTACCGCTGCCAATCAGTGGTTGATAGCGGGTAAAATTCCAACGTGGTGGGGACCTGGGCATGATGGTAGCCTTATTCGAGGCGATGCAAGCTTACCAGTGACAGGTTTCACCATGCAGCGAGATCAACAAACTGCGCCGATATCCCCATATTTATCGTGGGTTGGACCTTGGCAGTATCAGCTATTTGCCGGTCAGCTAGAGGATTATGAGGCGATTCCTGATGCTAAGCTATTTGGCGCAAGGCTGACGGCTAGTCCTTGGGAATGGTTAGAAGTTGGTGCTTCACGTACCTTTATGTGGGGCGGTGAAGGTCGTCCACAGAGCTTTAGCTCCTTTACTGATGCTCTCTTAGGAACTAGAGATAATGGAGATACAGGTAAAGAAGACCCTGCTAATCAGTTAGGCGGTTTTGATGCGCGCTTAAATTTAGCGCCATTGGTGAATGTGCCTGCTGGCGTTTATGCTCAATATATCGGTGAAGATGAAGCAGGCGGCTTGCCAGCGAAAAACATGTATTTAGCCGGTGTTGATTATGCGTCTGCTGCTTACGGCAAACCTTATCAGCTTTATGCTGAGTATACAGATACCCGTACTAGCGGTGAAGTTAGAGGGGTTTCTTATGATCATGGTACTTATAAAGATGGCTATTATCAGCAAGGCTTCCCATTAGGCTATGCGTTAGGCGGCGATGCGGAAAGTATCGCGCTTGGTGGTCGCTTATGGCTCGATAACCGTAATTTTATTAATGCAAAAGTACAGCATGCTAAGGTAAATCAAGCCGATGAAGCCATTAATCAAGCATTCCCAACGACTGATAAGTTGACTGGTATTGATGTGGCTTGGGAGCATCAATACAATCCCAAAGCACTTATCTCTAGCCGAATTTGGGCCGTAGATTCAGATATCCAGTCCACTGATGTTGGCGTAGGTATAGGTATTGAGCTGCAGACTTATTAAATGCTTGCTTAATCAATGCACGACAGTGCTTGAAAACAAAAAGTCGGTCTATTAATATTTAATAGATCGACTTTTTTATGGTCACGTTATTGTTTTTTAATTATGGCTTTTTAATATAGTGAGTTCAATATAAAGGAGTTATGCTTAGAATAGCATTACACTGGGATAAATTTCTCTCGCTTGCTGTGCGCTTCGCACTCCAGAGGCTTCGTAAAATTTATCCCAGCAGTACGGTGTTCTTTTTAAATTGAATCGAATATAGGGTGCTAGGATTTTTTGGCTCAGGCAGGTACAATATGAGTATCAATCATACCTTGATCAAGGATAAGACAGGCATGCAAGCAATTGCGGCGCTGTCTTTACTTTTTTTATCGCACCCTCTATTGGAGTTACTATGTCAATTGCGTCTATTACGTCAACTGCCCAAGGATCTGCTACCGTTTTGGACGGTAAAGCACTTGCTAAACAAATAGAACAGCAACTGAGTACGCGTGTAGACGCTATTAAAGCTAAGACAGGACGTACACCAAGCTTAGCGACGATATTGGTCGGCGATGATCCGGCTTCTGCGACCTATGTACGTATGAAAGGCAATGCTTGTAAACGTGTCGGTATGGATTCTATTAGGGTTGAGATGCCAAGTGCGACAACGACTGCAGAGCTGATAGCAAAAATAGACGAGCTGAATAGCAGTCCAGATGTTCATGGTATTTTGCTGCAGCACCCAGTACCGGCTCATATTGATGAGCGTGCTTGCTTTGAGCAGATTGACTTGGCAAAAGACGTCGATGGTGTGACCTGTCTTGGCTTTGGTCGTATGGCAATGCAGCAGTCCGCTTATGGCTCATGTACCCCGCAAGGTATCATGCATTTACTAGAGCAGCATAATATTGAGCTGGCTGGTTTGGAGGCCGTGGTAGTAGGTCGTAGTGCCATTTTAGGTAAACCAATGGCGATGATGCTATTAAATGCCAACTGTACAGTAACAATCTGCCATTCAAGAACGCAAGATTTAGAGTCTCATATTAAGCGTGCTGATATCGTAGTTGGTGCAGTCGGCGTACCTGAATTGATTAAAGCAGAGTGGATTAAAGCGGGTGCTGTGGTCATTGATGCAGGCTTTCATCCAACGGATAATGGCGGCGTCGGCGATATCGAATTGCAAGGTGTAGAAAATATCGCTAGTGCTTATACGCCTGTACCAGGTGGCGTTGGGCCTATGACGATTAATACCCTTATTCGCCAGACCGTTGATGCTGCTGAAAAAGCTGCCGGTTTAGACAATAGTTAATCAGTTAATCAGTTAATGAGTTAATGAGTTAATGAGTTAATGAGTTAAGCATAAGAGCACCGATTGCCGATAGATAAGGAGCCTGAGACTTCACAGTAGACAGCACAAAGACTCAGGCTAAATCAACCCCTTTACCGTTGATAGGATCTAACATGGCTAAAAATAACGTGGATATTCATGAGCGATTACAAGGTATTGGTAGAGAGTTCGTCGATGTCTCTCATTACATAATCTTATTTTTAATCAGTGTAGTGGTGGTTTGGACAGCGGGCAAAGAATTCTTTGTCATCTTTCAAAAAGGTTCAGCGGATTTGAAAGACATCTTATTACTCTTTATTTATCTAGAGCTGTTAGCGATGATAGGGATCTATTTTAAGACTCATCGTTTGCCAGTGCAGTTCTTGATATTTATTGCGATTACGGCGTTATCGCGACATTTAGTCGTCGATGTACAGGCGGTATCAGATAACTTTCACTTATGGCTGTTAGCAACGATTTCCTTTGCCATTATGGTGCTGAGTGCGTCAATTGTTATATTAACTTGGACGGCTAAGATGTTTGGGCGACCAGAAGATTATTTGAAAGACCATCAAGTGACCAGTACTGAGCATCATTTGCCTTGTGTTGATAATAAGCAGTCTCTTAAATAATTTTTATCGATAAAGGGATGATAGGTGTCGATGAGTTACTAACGATAGTTAATATCTGTTAATAAAAAAAGGGCTTCCATATATATATGGCAGCCCTTTTTTCATCTAAAACACTATCTTATAACCAGCCTAAGCGCTTAAAGTTAAGGTATAAAAAGCTACATAGTGAAATGATAACCGCCATGATGATAAAGTAAGAATATTGCCAGTGTAGCTCAGGCATAAAGTCGAAGTTCATCCCATAGATACCCGCAATCGCCGTCGGTACTGCCAAAATACCTGCCCAAGCAGCAAGCTTGCGAACCACCTCATTCTGTCCCATATTTACCATAGCGAGATAGGTATTCATCACCACACTGAGCATCTCATTTAAACCATTGATGGCATCTAAAGAATGCAATAGATGGTCATTCACATCTCGAAAGTAGGGTTTTGCAGCATGCGAAAATGGTGAGACTAAATCGCTTTTTTGATGGTTTATAAAAAAGCTACAGATATCCTGCACTGGTAAAATAACTGCACGCATATGCACCAATTGTGATTTTAATTCATATAGATTTCTAAGCGTTTCTTTATTAAATTCATAAGTAAAAATATTGCGCTCTTGCTCACGTAAATAGCTGCCTAAGCGGTCGGTCACTGGCATATAGTTATCGACGATAAAATCAATTACAGCGTGCAAGACAAATATAGGTCCCATACGCAGTTTTTCAGGGCGGCGATTGCAGTGCTCACGTACTGGCGCATAGGAGTTAGAAGGACCATTACGAATCGTAATCAGATAGTTCTTGCCCATAAATATCGCCGTAGTACCATAGCGGATGACATTGCCTTCAAGCTTAGCAGTACGCAATACCACAAATATCGTATCATTATCATAGCTTTCAACTTTGGCGCGCTGATGATCGGCAAAGGCATCTTCGATTGAAAGCTCGTGCAGATCAAAGGCTTCTTTTACCTCGGATATTGTCTGCAAGCTAGGCTCATAAAGACCTAACCAGATAAACTGACCACTATTGCTCAAGGCGCGACTGACATCCCTGAGCGCTATTTTATTAAGCTGCTCACCGGTTTTACGAGAATACGCATAACAATTGACCACTTCATTAGCACTGAGTGGCTCAATATCCTCATAGCGTTCAGAGTCTGGATCATAGACGGTCATGGTCTCAATAGTGTCCTCGACCGTTGCATCAGAATCGCCATAGATATAGCTGTCATAATTGTCTAAATAGGAGTGCTCGTCTATGATAGTGGCGTCAATAAGACTGACATTAGACTCAGGTGTGATACGCGTTGCCGTTTTGACAATCAGGTCATCATCTTGATTCATACCTACTCCTTCTGTCTAAGTATAAAAATAAATATAAAATAACTTCTGCAACTGATGCGGATTACAAGGCAAAGCGTTTTAGCGTCTCAATATCGACCAAATTTAATAAGCTCTCATGACATGCTTCAAGCTTGATTTGTGGTGCCATGCCTAAATCGAGTGCTTCAACCCAACGTAGCGCACAAATACACCAGTAGTCACCTGGTTGTAGACCGGCGAAACCATACTCGGGCAATGGCGTAATCAAATCGTTACCGCGACTGGCTGAAAAGTTTAAAAACTCGCTGGTCATTTTGGCGCAAACGGTATGTTGACCAACATCATGGTTGCCCGTATGACAAAAGCCATTACGATAATAACCGGTAAGCGGATCAAAACAACAGCTGGCTAGGGCAGTGCCAAGCACATTGGCTTGGTTGGTAGCAGGATTTGGATGATAATCAGATGACATAAGGCTTCCAAAATAAAAATATAGGCTAGTGTAACATGAGTGCACATCTAAGACGTTATTCAACGATAGATGCAACAGATAGTTAAAGGAAATATTGCGCCGTTAACACTATATTGTCTCTATAGAAATACGGTATTTATGATGATAAATCTGTCATAAAAAAGACAGTTTTTAAGGTTAATAGAATAAATTAGATGGCGATTGCCGTTAATTGTCACTAGGCGAAGCTTAGCTGCTATGCTAAACTAAAGCATAAAGTGCCTTGATTATTTATCATAGTTTTCTATCACATAAATTTTAGCGCATAAAGATACTCGTCTTATCATCCCAACTAATACTATTACTCACCCTTTTGCGGTTACCTAGTTTGCTTATCAATAATTGGGTCAGTGATGTTGCGCGTGAAAAATAAAAAACGCCTGATATCTATGCAATTGGAAATATAACCTTTAAGTACCGCATCTTTACCGCGCTTTTGGTAAGCGATACGCCAAACAAGGATTTATTGTGTCTGCCAGTCCTGATTCTGCAAAACCTGCCCTGCAAAATACCCTCAAGCAAGCGGCTACTCAGCCCGCTGATAATACTGCCGCACCCAACCGTTTACCTTATTTAAGCAATCTTGCCAGCGATGTTGCTAATAGCTGGTTGCTGCCTGATGGGGTGGTTGATGTGTTGTTTGAAGACGCCCATAAACAAGAAGTGCTTAGACATCAATTGATCCAGCAACTTATCAGCCATGGCTATCAGTTGGTCAATCCGCCAATGATTGAGTTTACCGAATCACTACTGAGCGGTGCCTCAGAAGATCTAAAGCGTCAAACCTTTAAGATTATCGATCAGCTAACTGGTCGCTTAATGGGTATACGCGCGGATATCACGCCGCAGATTCTACGTATTGATGCACATCATGGCGGTGATGGAATCGCGCGTTATTGCTATGCAGGCGATGTCATTCATACCTTGCCATCGGGGCTTTTTGGTTCACGTACACCGTTGCAATTAGGCGCTGAGATATTTGGTTGTGAGTACATTGCAGCAGATATTGAGCTGATTGATGTCTTATTTAGCATGCTCAATAGCCTAGAGATGAGCGCAGCATTACACGTTGATTTGGGTCATGTAGCGATATTTAAGCGCTTGGCAGAATTGGCAGTATTATCAGAAAGTGATACTGAGCAATTGATGCAGCTTTATGCCAATAAGAACTTGCCAGAGCTTAAGCAGGTTTGCCAAGCGCTACCGCTGGGTAGCGATTTTTATACCTTGGCGCGCTTTGGTCATGACATTGCAAATCTGCTTGGAAGATTGTCAGAGAATGCGCAACAAGACGCTCAAATTGTCACAGCTATTGATGAGCTGCAACGTCTAAAAGCGCACTTGCAAGTACAGTGGCAGTGTGCGGTCAGTATCGATGTGACCGAGCTATCAGGCTATCATTATCATACGGGCATTGTGTTCAATGGTTATATCAATAGTGAAACTCAGCCACTGGTACGTGGCGGGCGCTTTGATGGTATGAAAAGTAATCAATTAGCCACGAATCAGCCACGTCAAGCGACCGGCTTTAGTATGGATGTCAGCCGTTTGCTCGCGCATACTCAGCTTGATGCACCTGTTATTGTGCTGGTCGATTATGACGCTTTCAAGGATTTGGGTAGTGAGCAGCTGCAGCTATTATTACAGCAAGTGGCAAGCTTACGTCAGCAGGGCTATCGCGTGACCATGCCATTAACGGCAAAAGATATTCCAGTGGGTATGACTCATCGTTTAAGCCTTGTCGATAACCAATGGCAGCTACACGCGGTTTAACTTTGAAAATATTTAACATTTATGAATGCTATAAAAAAAGCGTTTGCTATAAAAAGATATTTAGTGATTAAGTCGTTAAAAATATACTTTGTTTAAAGTATCGTTTTTAGCATTACTTTCGTTTTGATAGGTAGTTTTAAACACTTATTGCACACACCTCAATATATTAAGGTAAGGATTTATCATGGGTAAGAATGTCGTAGTTTTAGGTAGCCAATGGGGCGATGAAGGTAAAGGTAAAATCGTTGATTTACTGACCGAAAAAGCCTCAGCCGTTGCACGTTTCCAAGGCGGGCATAATGCCGGTCACACCTTAGTTGTCGATGGCAAAACCACCATCCTACATCTGATTCCTTCAGGTATCTTGCGTGAAGGCGTAACGTGCTTCATCGGTAACGGCGTGGTGCTTGCACCTGACGCTCTATTAAAAGAGATGAAAGCCCTAGAAGAGAAGAATGTGCCAGTCCGTGAGCGCCTACGTATTTCACCAAACTGTCCATTAATTATGCCTTATCACGTGGCGCTTGACCAAGCACGCGAAGCTAAGCGCGGTAGTGGTAAAATCGGTACGACTGGTCGTGGTATTGGACCAGCTTATGAAGATAAAGTTGCGCGCCGTGCCATCAAGCTTGCTGATTTGTTCCGTGATGACTTAGAAGAAAAACTACGTAACTTAATCGAATATCATAACTTCCAACTGACTCAGTATTATAAAGTTGAAGCGATTGATTTTGATGAGACGCTTAAGCTTTGCCAAGAGTGGCGCGAAGAAATCAAAGGCATGGTTACCGATGTAACCGAAGACCTAAACCAATTACGTCTTGCTGGCAAAAACCTAATGTTTGAAGGCGCCCAAGGTACATTACTTGATATCGACCACGGTACTTACCCGTTTGTGACCAGCTCTAGCGTCACTGCGGGCGGTGTATCGACTGGTACAGGTATCGGTCCATTATATTTAGACTATGTATTGGGTATCACTAAAGCGTACACCACGCGTGTTGGTAGTGGCCCGTTCCCAACTGAATTGTTTGATGATGTTGGTGCGCATTTGGCCAAAGTCGGTCATGAGTTTGGTGCAACCACCGGCCGCGCGCGTCGCTGTGGTTGGTTTGATGCTGAATCATTACGCCGTGCCGTGGTACTAAACTCTATGTCAGGTATCTGTCTAACCAAGCTTGACGTATTAGACGGTCTAGAAGAACTGCTAATCGGTGTCGGTTATAACTTACCTGAGACGGAGTGTGCAGGCGCACATGATGCTGAATTCTATGAGTCAGTTACGCCTAAGTACGAAACCTTACAAGGCTGGAGCGAATCAACGGTTGGTATCACTAACTACGATGAGCTGCCTGAAAATGCCAAAATATATATCAAACGTATTGAAGCATTGATTGGTTGCCCAGTTGATATCATCTCAACCGGTCCTGATCGTGAAGAGACGATTGTATTACGTGACCCGTATGATGCTTAATTGGTTATAACGCTATTATATGTTTAATTCACAAAACCCTAATGCTAAACATTGGGGTTTTGTTTTTGATAAATCAAAGATTGATGAGCAGTAAAAGCTTATCCAATTTACTTTTGTGCAAGTTACAACCGTAAATTAATCCTATCATTTACAGTCTTAATCATTATAATAGGCAGCAATCATTCGCTGAGCATCGTATTGCGTATCCGCATTGGACATTCATAAATGAATTCGCTCAGCGCAATGATCACAGACAATGTAAATTATTTAACTTCTCACTTATTTATTAGGAGCTTTTCATGGCTAACGAACGTACTCTATCTATCATCAAACCTGACGCAGTCGCTGGCAACAACATTGGCGCTATCTACGATCGTTTTGAAAAATCAGGTCTAAAAATTGTTGCTGCTAAAATGATGCAACTTGATGATAAAAAAGCGGGCGGTTTTTACGCTGAGCACGCTGAGCGTCCATTCTACAACGACCTAGTATCATTTATGACGTCAGGTCCAGTACTGGTATCAGTATTAGAAGGCGAAAATGCGATCGCTACGCATCGTGATATCATGGGCGCGACTAACCCAAAAGACGCAGCTGAAGGCACTATCCGTGCTGATTTCGCTAGCAGTATCGATGAAAATGCGGTTCATGGTTCAGATTCAGCTGAATCAGCAGCACGTGAAATCAGCTACTTTTTCAATGAAGAAGAAGTGTGTGCACGTACGCGTTAATAGCAGTTTTTATTGATAGCCGCTTTTATGCATAATAGCTGTTATGCATAATAACAGTGCTAATTAATAATTAGTGTAGCGAAACGGCTTATATCTTTTGGTATAAGCCGTTTTAGCTATTATAATAGTCTGACTATATATTGAAATTTTAACTTTTCTCCCTCATTATTAGTTTTATATAGCGTTATCAATCCTTTATCAGCATATTGCTTTCAGTTTTTGGTAAAAAATGCGCTCATAACGGATTGCTCATGCACTCATATATTGAGTACGTCTAGCAACACCCATCTCAACAATTGCATCGCTCATACCAGTAGATGCAAAAAGGTTATTTATTATGTCAACTGCTCAAAGCCCTATTCAAACTGACGTCCAACATGTACCTGCTAAAACTACTAAGAGTATAAAACTGGTAGATGAAGCGCAGGCGAAAACCAATCTACTAGGTATGACACAAGCGCAACTGGCGGATTACTTTAAGAGTATTGGCGAAAAGCCGTTTCGCTCGACGCAAGTCATCAAGTGGATATATCAGCAGGGTGTCACTGATTTTGAGCAAATGACCAATCTGAGTAAATCTTTGCGTGATAAATTATCAGCCAATGCCTGTGTCATTCCGCCAAAAGTGATTCATCGTCAATATAGTGATGACGGCACGCGTAAATGGGTATTTGAAGTCACTGGCGGTTCATTGGTTGAGACCGTATTGATTCCCGCAGATGATAGCAAATTAAACGGTCGTAAAACCTTGTGTGTCTCTTCGCAAGTGGGCTGTGCACTTGACTGTAGTTTTTGTAGTACGGGTAAGCAGGGCTTTGAGCGCGATTTGACGGCGGCTGAGATTCTTGGACAATTATGGGTGGCAAATGCCTCTTATATGACTGATGAAAATGATAGTTTAGAAAATGTTGACCATAGCTTGTGGGAAAACAACGTCACCAACGTCGTCATGATGGGTATGGGTGAGCCGTTACTAAACTACCGTCCTGTTGTCAGCTCGATGGAATTGATGCTCAGTGACCATGCTTATGGTTTATCAAAGCGCCGTGTTACTTTGTCGACTTCAGGTGTGGTGCCAAAAATGTACGAGTTGGCACAGGAGCTTGACGTGGCTTTAGCGATTTCATTACATGCGCCAAATGACGAGCTGCGTAATGAATTAGTGCCGATTAATAAAAAATATCCATTAGAGCAGCTCATGGCAGCGGCGAGAAATTACGTTTTTGAAGTAAATCCGCGCCATAAAAAACACGTGACTATTGAATATGTGATGCTAGATGGTGTCAATGATAGTAATGAGCATGCTGAGCAATTGGTCGCATTATTGGGTGATTTACCAAGTAAGATTAACCTGATACCGTTTAACCCGTTCCCACATGCAAATTATGATAAGTCGAGTAATAATCGTATTCATGCTTTTAGTAATATATTAAGTGAAGCAGGTTTTGTTTGTACCATTCGCCAAACGCGCGGCGATGATATTGACGCCGCTTGTGGTCAATTGGTTGGGCAAGTTGCTGACAGAACGCGTCGTTCAGCCGCATGGCAGCAAAGCATCAAGGATCGCGAGAATATCTGATGACATAGTGAGACTGACTGCGCAATTTTTTTCTGGAATATAGATGTTGAGCTGTCTTTTTTGCATCACAACGGTAATAAAATGTAGTCGCCAATGCTGACGCTAAGGGAACAAGACAATTAATGACAACTAAATTGTACTTATGGAGGCTAAATCTATTAAACTGATTCCTCTATGATCGAACGCATTAATTCAGCGCATTGAATCACAGTTTTATGATGGCGGCTATAATGACTTCTAAAAATTCTTGTCAGTTCAAGTATCAAACATCTCTTTCTCATGCAGCGAGACAGTTGGGCGCTACAGTTTTTGTTAGAAAAAGCGCTCATCGTGTATTGCTTGCTGGCACGCTAAGCGCTTTATTGATTTCTGGTTGTCAAAGCACGCCAACCAACGATCTAATAACGGGCACGCCTTATCAAACCTCAACGCAACCCAATGACAACCGTAAATTGGATCAGCAAGAAATTGCTCGCGTTCGAACGACACTTGCTGCACAATATATCCGCAAAAACGAGCTTGATGCTGCCCAAAGACAGCTCGAAAAAGCCTTTGCTGCCGATAGCCGTCATGCGCCCGCCTATGATATGATGGGCGTTTTGTTGCAGCAAGAAGGCAGCCGTCTTAATCTTGAAAAAGCGGATCAATACTTTAAAAAAGCCATTGCGCTCGATAAAGATTTTGATCAAGCTCACAATAATTATGGCGTGTATTTATCTCAGATGAAGCGTTATAAAGAGGCAGCTGAGCAGTTTGAAACCGCAGGTGCTGCCCTTGGTTACGAAGGTCGTATTGGGGCGTTAGAGAACTTAGGTCGTACCTACCTTCAGCTCAATGACCATCCTGCAGCGGCAAAGGCTTTTTTACGGGCTTTAGATGGCAATCGAAATAGCGTTATTGCGCATATTGAACTGGTTGATTTATTACTTGAGCAGCAGCGTATTGAGCAGGCACAAAGGCTCTATGATGAGACCTTGATATTGGTACAAGGGCAGGGTGCTAGTCCACGCTTGCTCCTACAAGGCATCAAATTGGCGGCAGCGCAAAAAAACATCAAGACACGCCAACAATTGGCACAGCAACTTTTATCTGCTTATCCATTAAGTGATGAAGCAAAACAACTAAAGACTTGGCTTAACAATCCAGAGGCACCATGGAAATGACCACCCCATCATCAAACACAAACTTTAACGCTCAGGGATCATTTGGTGCCATGTTGCAGCAAGCTCGCAAAGCTAAGCAAGTAAGCTTGGACGACGCGGCAAATGAATTGTTTATTTTAAAACGTCACCTGCAAGCGTTAGAAAATGAAGATTTTGCAGATTTACCGCAAGTGGCGTTTGCGCGCGGTTTTGCGATCAACTATGCCAAATATTTGGGTCTCGACCCAGTCAGAATAGCCAGTAGCTTTGATGCCGCTTACCCAAATGAGCTGAAATCGCGTTCGGCTAATAATACTCAGTCGCCACTGCAGCCTATGGGTACGCTACAGCGTGATACACACAATCGTATTCGCTTTAATCCGCTACTAATTATCGCAGTGATCGGTGTCATTATTTTAGCGATTTTCCTATTCCGTATGGTTAGTAATGCCAGCAAGGAAAATACCGAGCAGCCTATATCTAGCTCTGAAGATATCTCAGCAGTAGAACAAGCACAAGGCGCAGCTATTAATACCGATGTTACAGGTGTTAGCGCTTCAGGTTCAGCACTAAACTTGGGCGGTGGCGACGTTGCTCCTGCCACTTTGGATGTTAAGCTGACGGATGCTGCTGTCGTCACTATTACAGATGCTACTGGTAGCAGCTTGATAGCGGGCTCGCAGAATGCGGGTGATTATCAGTTATCAGGTATGCCACCTTTTAATGTACAGATCGATGATATCAATAACGTGCGCTTGATGCTTAATCAGCAATCTGTCGCTTTAAACAGCTATGCAAATGGTAGCCAAGCCAGTTTTGAATTGGCACCTTAATTTATCAATTGGTTCAGTTTTTAAAGTAAATAGTATTACCTTGTTTTTATTGTTATTCTCGTTTTTACTGCTTTCATGAAAGGGTTTGTCTATGTCAACGTCAGCACCTATTAACCGTCGTCTTACGAAGAAAATATATGTCGGTGATGTCGCGATTGGTGGTGATGCGCCGATTAGTGTGCAAAGTATGACCAATACCGATACCTGCGATGTGGCAGCGACTGTTGCCCAAATTGAGCGCTGTGTTGAAGCAGGCGCTGATTTGATGCGAGTTTCTACTCCCACGATGGATACCGTTAAAGCGTTTGGTGAAATTCGCAAGTTGGTCAGCGTACCCTTGATAGCAGATGTGCATTTTGACCACAAAATTGCTTTAGCCGTTGCGGCAGCGGGCGCAGATTGTTTACGTATTAACCCGGGCAATATCGGTAGTGACGCTAAAGTACGCGAAGTAGTCGCCTGTGCCAAGCATTACAATATTCCTATTCGTATCGGCGTCAATGCTGGCTCTTTAGAAAAAGACATTCAGCGTAAGTATAAAGAGCCAAATGGCGCAGCGATGCTCGAATCGGCAATGCGTCATATTGATATATTAGAACGTCTTAATTTTGATCAATATAAAGTATCGGTTAAAGCCAGCAACGTATTTTTGACCATGGATGCCTATCGTCTGATTTCAGCACAAATTGATAATCCTCTGCATTTAGGTGTGACTGAAGCTGGTGTTTACCGTACTGGTTCGGTCAAATCTGCTATCGCGCTGGGTGGTTTATTATTAGACGGTATTGGTGATACGATTCGTATCTCCTTAGCTGCAGAGCCAGAAGAAGAAATTAAGATTGGCTTTGATATCTTAAAATCGCTCAATATTCGCTCTAATGGTGTCAATTTCATTGCTTGCCCAAGCTGCTCACGTCAAGAGTTCGACGTGATTAGAGTGATGACCGCGTTAGAGTCGCGTTTAGAGGATATTCGTGAACCAATGAACTTATCAGTGATTGGCTGTAAGGTAAATGGTCCAGGTGAAGCGAAGGAAGCTGATATCGGTATTGTTGGCGCCGCACCAAAATCATTGGTTTATCGTATGGGCGAAAAAAGTCATCTGATTGATACAGATAATCTGGTTGATGAGATAGAAGGTATGGTACGCGCCCATGCAGAAGAATTAGCAAAAAAACGCGAAAACGAGATTATACGTGTTAGATAATAAAGCGTTTTATTAATAAAAATTATAGAGCTGTTTGTTAAAACTTAAAGGACATAACTGTACCATGATTAAAGCGATTAAAGGGTTTAATGATATTTTGCCTGCACAGTCTGCAAAATGGCTGTATCTAGAGTCTATATTGGCTAATGTGCTAGGCAGATACGGTTATGAGCATATTCGCTTGCCTATCGTTGAGCAAACCGATTTGTTTGCTCGCGCGATCGGCGGTGCTACGGATATCGTTGAAAAAGAGATGTATAGCTTTACCGATAAATCTGATCCACCAACGCCGCTTACCTTGCGTCCTGAAGGTACGGCAGGGGCAGTACGAGCGGTGAATGAGCACAATCTACTACGCGGTGATACGCCTAAGCTTTGGTATATTGGTCCAATGTTCCGCTATGAACGCCCACAAAAGGGTCGCTATCGTCAATTTCATCAAATAGGTGTTGAAAGCTTTGGTAGTGCCTTACCAGACGCTGATGCCGAGCTGATTGCGATGACTCATTTGATGTGGCAAGAGCTGGGTCTAAAAGATGAGATGCGTTTGCAACTAAATAGTCTGGGCGAAATTGATGAGCGTCATGCTTATCGTGAAGCGTTGGTCACCTATCTGACCGATAAGCAAGAGCAGTTAGATGAGGATAGTAAGCGCCGCCTGACGACCAATCCGCTACGTATTTTAGACAGCAAAGAAGCCAGCACCCAAGCCCTATTGGTAGACGCGCCTAAGCTTGCTGACTTTTTAGGTGAAGAAAGCGTGGCGCATTTTAAGCAAGTACAAGCTTATTTAACGGAGCTTGGTATCAACTTTGAAATCAACCCGCATCTGGTGCGTGGTCTTGATTACTATAATAAAACTGTTTTTGAGTGGGTGACTGACAAACTTGGTAGCCAAGCAACTGTCTGTGCCGGCGGTCGCTATGATGGTTTGGTTGGACAGCTAAAATCTGCTGATAACCGTGATGGTAAAGGTGATAATAAACCGGTTAAATCTGAACCTGCAGTTGGTTTTGCCATGGGACTTGAGCGTTTATTACTTCTTATGGAAGTTGTCGCACCTATTGCTGATATGCCTGCTTGTGATGTATTTGTGGTCGCCCATCCTGAGGTTTATAGTGCGGGTATTAGTTATGCGCAAAACCTGCGTTATAGCCGTCCAGATTTGCGCGTCAAAATGGCAAGTGCCACCAGCTTAAAAGCACAAATGAAAAAAGCGGATAAGTCAGGTGCTGCATTGACCGTTATTATCGCCCAGCAAGAGCTGGATGATAAAACCATTAGCATCAAAGATATGCAAACTGGCGAACAAAAAACAGCAGCGCAAGATTGGCTGTCGGATAAAGATAACTTTTCTCGCCATAAATAGTAGTGAGCGTAGCATTAGCACTTTAATATAAATTGATCAGGTAAAAGTATATGGCTCTGACCCCTAATTCGCCGAATGCAGACAACTCAATGCAAGCGTTAAAGCAGTATGGCAGCTATATTGTCACCGCGATTTTATTGGCGTTAGCCGCTTATTTTGGCTGGACTTATTGGCAGGATAATCATGCACGTGTCGATACCGTTGCAGCCGATCAATATGCGGATATTCAACGTCTTAATGAAGAAGTGAGCTTGGCATCGCAAAATCCAGATCTAGGAGCGGAGGCAAAAGCATCGTTAGAGAAGAGTCGTACTCAGCTAGATAAGAACATTGATACTTTAGTTGGCACTCATGGAGAATCGGTCTATGCTTGGCAGGCTTTAATGATTAAAGCGCGTCAGCAAGTTGACAATGATGATTTTAAAGCAGCAGGCGAGACCTTTAAAAAGGCATTGGCGATAGATTTGGGTGATGCAGGTCTAGAGGCAATTACCCGTTTGCGCTATGCGACCACGCTTTTGGCAGCAGGCGATGCAAAAGCAGCATTGACAGAAGCCAGTCGTGATATGCCAAGCTCATTTGAAGCCAGTCAGCAAGAATTATTGGGTGATATTTATTTGGCACAAGACAATTCAGATTCAGCGATTAAATCCTATAATAATGCTTGGAGCTTATTACGTGAGCGTCAAGAAACTCGCGCAGTATTGGCATTGAAAATGGAAAGTTTGGGTATCGTCCCTGAGCCTATCGCTGAGCAGACCAGCCTTATTCAAGAGTCTACGGCAACATCGCAAGCACCAGTAAGCGAAGATTCAGTAGCAGCCAATACCGGTGCTGGTGCATAAAATAGTAGTGCTAAATATTCGGCAATAAAGACTTAGTATCAAAAATTTGAGTACTAATTTCGATAGACATGGTAATACCTCAAACCGTTCTACAAAGGAAGTAGCCTAATCAGTCGGAAGTAATATGGTGGTAACTAATACTTATTTGTACTAAGTTATTATCGTTTTTTATCACTGATTAAATGCTAATTTATTAATGATTAATTTATTTGTAGTGAGACCTATAATGACTCAAGCTATTCGCTTTAACAAAACCATCAAAGCCAAGACCATGCGCTCAACGGCCATGCATGTAGCCGTAATTGCAGTGATGGCAACTGCGGTCATTGGGTGTAATCGAGGTATCAAGCCAGTCGTCAACGACCCTGTAAAATTGGTACAAATCGTGCAACCTGTTAGCGTATTGCAGCCGGTTTTTAGTACCGACCTTGGTAATAAAAACGTCAGTAAAAAAGATCCGCTTACTTTGCAAGTCGGCTATGCCAATTCGCAAATCGTTACTGCCTCGCGCGGTGGTGATTTGGTGGGTTTTGACAAAGCTGGTCAGCGTTTATGGTCAGTAAATGTTGGCGACCAGATTACAGGTGGTGTTGCGATAGACGAGCTAAGCCAAACTGCTATTATTAGTACTCGTGGCGGTCTGGTTATGGCATTCGATAGTGTAACAGGTGCAAAACGCTGGCAGCAACAGCTTACTGGTTCAGTATTAACGCCAGCGCTCATTAGCAATAACCGCGTTATCTTGTCAGCCAATGATGGTTTTCTACATGGCTTATCGCTGCAGACTGGTCAGTCAGTTTGGCAGTTTGCTACCCAAGTTCCAGCGATTAGTGTACGCGGTAGCGCTGCACCAACGTTATTAGATGCTAAGACAGCGTTGCTAGCGACTGCCGATGGACGCTTACATGCTGTCACGGTAGATAATGGTTTGCCGCTATGGTCAAGACGCGTTGGTGTGGGTACAGGCAGCAGCGAAGTTGAACGCATGAGCGATGTTGATGGTATGCCAATTGTAGATAACAATCAGTTATTTGCCATTAGCTATAGTGGTCAGTTACTCGGTATTGATTTGGCATCGCGCCAAGTGATGTTTGTTAATGAGCTTGCCAGTTTAAAAGCGCTTGCAGTCAACAATCAGCAAGTGGTTGCGACAAGCTTAGACGGTAAAGTGGTTGCTTACAACCGCAGTAATGGTGCTGTTCTCTGGGAAAGTGAAGAATTGGCCTATCGCCATTTGACCAATCCTGTGATGATTGGTAACTATATCGCAGTTGGTGATTTTGATGGGGTTGTGCATTTATTTGACCCAGCCACGGGTAAGATTGTCAGCCGTGTACAGACCAAAGGCGCATTGACCAATTTGCAAGTGCAAGGCAGCCGCTTAATGACCCAAAGCACCTCAGGTCAAGTAGCGATTTGGCAGTTGGCACGCTAATCTTAGTCACTTGCAGTCCTATTTAATGAGCATTTTTCTATATTGCTCATTAAATAGGTGATCTAATAGTAAGTCATCTAATAGTAAAGTGAACAGAAAACGCTGCATAGTCAGCGTTTAATGCCTTGTAAAATTGCTTGTTTACATATCGGCTTTCGCGTACGCTATGCGACCGGTGCATTATCGGCGTTATCTATATATAATAGCGACAGATAATGTCTATATATGATGCATTCCTCTGAATATCATTTATTCATTGTAAGATAGCCAAGAACTATTTTCTGACTATCGTTTTATCTTATCATTCATTTAAATTTGCGGTCAACGGCTGCTACTTTTTGCTTTTTTATAACGTTAAATTTACGTTGTAAAAGAGATTGTATCTAAGTAGTTGCACTGTCCGTCATTGTGCCTTTCACTGAGAGTAACCCATGAGTATCAAGCCTGTGGTCGCCTTAATTGGTCGTCCAAACGTCGGTAAATCCACCTTATTTAATCAGTTCACTAAAAGTCGGCAGGCATTGGTTGCTGATTTGTCAGGATTGACTCGTGACCGTCAATACGGTGATGCGACCTACGAAGACAAAGCTTTTATTGTCGTTGATACCGGTGGTATTGGTGAAGCGGACGATGGCAGAGGAGATATTGATGATTATATGTCTGAGCAGTCGTATACTGCCATTCATGAAGCCGATATCATTGTATTTGTGGTTGATGCACGCGCAGGGATGATTGGTGCCGATGCCGAGATTGGTAAGTTTTTACACACCCTTGGCAAGCCTGTATATGTCGTTGCCAACAAAGTCGATGGTGTGCATGATTCGGCGCCTGCTGAATTTTATGCATTAGGTCTAGGCGAACCATATCCAATGGCGGCAAGTCACGGTCGCGGGGTCGGCAATCTGCTCGAAGTATTAACCGCTGATATGCCTAGTCAAGAAAATGTGGTTGAGCCAAGAGGTTTGAAACTTGCTATTATCGGTCGTCCAAACGTTGGTAAATCGACGCTAGTCAACCGTTTGCTTGGTGAAGACCGCGTTGTCGTCTTTGATATGCCGGGTACCACTCGTGATAGTATCTATATCCCATATACGCGTGAAGGTAAAGATTATGTATTGATTGATACGGCTGGTGTTCGTCGCCGTGGTAAAATCGATGAAAAAGTTGAGAAATTCTCAGTTATCAAAACCTTACAAGCGATTGAAGACTCTAACGTAACCGTTATTGTTATTGATGCTCATGAAGGTATTGTCGATCAAGATTTGCATATGATTGGCTATGCGTTGGATGCAGGTCGTGCGCTAGTGGTTGCAATTAATAAGTGGGATGGTCTGACTGCTGATCAAAAGAACTATATCAAGATTGAGATGGATCGCCGTTTTAACTTTATCCCTTACGTAAAAGTTCATCAAATCTCAGCATTGCATGGTACAGGCGTGGGTAATTTATATCCGTCTATTTTGCGTGCTTATCAATCGTCAATGTTTGAGGTATCAACCAACCGTTTGACGCAGATTTTGCAAGATGCTGTTACTGCCAATCCACCGCCAACGGTCGCTGGTCGCCGTATTAAGTTGCGTTATGCGCATATCGGTGGACACAATCCGCCCGTTATCGTCATTCATGGCAATCAAACTGGTTCGTTACCTAAGAGCTATCAGCGCTATCTTGAAAATCAATTCCGTCAGGTATTTAAGTTAGAAGGCACGCCACTAAACGTGGTCTTTAAACTGAATGAAAACCCGTATGCTAATAAAAGCGATACGCCAACCAAAGCCAAAACCCAACAGTTACGTCAACGTGAACGTAATCGTGCGCAGAAATTTACCACCAAAGATAAGCCGAGATTTACCAACAAAGATAAAAAGCGTTAATGCAATCATATTTGCGCTTTTGGCGAGTAGTAGCTAGCCGATAAAAATCCTTTGATACTATCTATCAGGCTTTTTAAATGTGCTTCGTCATGACGGCTGCATCAGTTGTCATGGCATTTTGCAATTTAGGGCACTATTTATTAATTGCCTTAAAATATCAATTTTCACTTATAACCGCTATAAAATACCTGTACTATAATCAAAAGTTGTCTAACTCAGTTGAGTGATATGAACAACCGCCCGCATCAAACACTTCCTACGCTTATCTGGCACTCTATCATGCAGACCATGGTTTTGGCTGTTTTAGCAGGTCTATTAGTGTCTTTTATTTATGGCTTTGTTCACTATTACAAAGATACGCGCCAGCATATTCAGGATTTAGCGACATTACTGACCATCAGCGCATCGATAGCAGATTCCACCGATATCGTCGATGAACAAATACGTTTTTTATTAGAAAAAGAACAAGGCATTGAGAGTATTTTATTTTATACCACCTCTCAGCCTATTGTTGAAGCCAATCAATTAAGAGATGATTGGAAAAATGCATTATTTGCTAATACAGTTAGCTTTAACTATCCAGTCGTTGGCGATCCTACTAATAAAATTATTTCACCTAAAGAAGATGCTTTGGTTGGTTATCTGAATATCACTTTAGATGTGGCGACGCTGCGTGAAAATTGGATTAAAAAGAACCTACTGCTATGGCTTATGACAACGCTATTGGCGATTATTTGGGCGTTGTTTATCCTGCGTAAGCTGAATTGGCCGTCAAAAGATATCGCCAATCTGACGGCAGCTTGCGATATAGTTATAAAAAATCCAGATATTGAGCAGTTACCTCTGATTCAGCAGCGTTTTGAGTTTCAGGAGTTGGTACAGATTAAACAGGCTTTTATTACCCTATTTGATCGCCTACAAATCGCAAAGCAAGATTATGAGGCACTTGCGGCTTTCGAGCAACAACTGCATCATAAAGATGTGTCGCTTGATGTGCAGCTACATAATTTTCAAAGTATGATTACCCATGAGCTAAAAACTTCACTAAATGCGATCGTTGGCGGCTTACAGCTACTAGATGATGAAAAGTTAAATCACGAGCAAAGAGACGCGGTTGATATTATTCGAGAGGGTAGTGAAAAGCTGGTCTTAACCTTAGATCAAATTATTCAGTTAAATCAAATCCAGAAAGGTCAAATCAGCCTACATGTGCACGAATTTAATCCATTGCAACTAATCGCTGACTTATTGGCAGAGTTTGAGCCAGCTATTAAGAAAAAGGGCTTAACGTTAATCAGTCATATCCATCATAACGATTATATCCTCGAAGGCGATGCTGAAAGAATACAGCAAATTTTAGCGATACTGGTCAGTAACGCCATGAAGTTCACACCAGCAGGTCAAATCACCATTACGTCGCAACTGACCCATTTTGATAACAGCAATCGCTGGCAGATTAGCGTAAAGGACAGTGGTATCGGGATTGATAGCAGTTTTATTGAAGATATTTTTAATCCATTTTTTCAGGTAGATTCATCGCAAACCCGTCAATACGAAGGGTCGGGAATTGGTCTGCCAGTGGTTAAGCAAATGGCTCAGCTGATGGGGGCTAGCATTGAAGTGGATAGCATTTTAGGTGTTGGTACGAATTTTACAGTTACTATTCCTATGTCTAATCAACACCATTCTCAACAACAGCAACATCTGCGTGGCTTAAAAATTATTTATTACTACTATCATGAAAAAGGGTTGTTGGTAGATCAATTACAGCATTTGGGTGCTGATGTGGCCTGCTATCAACATGAGCAACTGGTTATCGATGAGGTACATGCGAAGCAATTTGACATGCTGATGTTTGCAGAAGATGTGTTCCCCAGAAAAGCAGCCTCATTAGCGAGTCATATTCGTGCGGCTGAGACAGAGTATCGAACGTTACTGGTATTTTGGTATCCACAGCAGCAAGCAAAATATTTAGCCGATTTTGAGTTTGGTCTAAAGGCTGCAGGTATAGACTACTGCGAAGTTGCCAAATACGAAGACAAAGCGTTAAGTGATTTACTAAAAAGCTGGCTGACATGGTCATAAAAATAGCGAGAAATATAAAATTTTAGACATAAAAAAGACGCCTCGATATGAGACGTCTTTTTTATGTTGAACTTTATGATAAAAGCATTATTTCAAAACGCTATCATTGTGCTTAAAATAAGTTCTGGGTCCAACGAGAAAAACGTTGCCAGATACGACTCATAAAGCCTGATTGCTCAATATCGCTTGTCGCAATCACAGGCACAGAGGCCACTGCTTTGCCATCTATCACAGCCATCATTTTACCGATTTCTTGACCCTTTTTAATAGGTGCTTCTAAGCTTTCAGGAATATCGACCACAGTAGTGATTTTATTCTTTTGAGTTTTAGTGGTCAAAATCTGCAAATTATCACCAGTCGCTACTTCTATCTCTTTTGCTTCACCAAACCAGACAGGAACTTTGCTGACAAACTGACCAGCAGGTGCTTGAGTAACCGTTGTGAAGTGACCAAAACCCCAATTGAGCAATTCACGCGACTGATCAGCACGTGCTTGCTGACTTTCAGTGCCCATAATGACAGAGATTAGGCGCATACCTTCACGGTTGCTCGAGGCTGCTAAGCAATACCCAGCTGCATCCGTATGTCCTGTTTTTAGACCATCAACAGTAGGGTCGGTAGCGAGTAGGGCATTACGATTACCTTGAGTAATACCGTTATAGGTAAACTCTTTTTCTGAATAAATGCTGTAGTAATCGCCGCTGTTTTTGATAATGGCGCGTGATAGCTTGGCCAAATCTAGAGCAGACGCTTGGTGACCCTCATCAGGCATACCAGTAGAGTTGACGAAATGGGTATTCTTCATACCAATCTTTTGCGCTTGCTCATTCATCAAGATAGCAAACGATGCTTCGCTACCAGCAATATGCTCAGCCATTGCTTTTGAGGCGTCATTACCTGATTGGATAATAATACCGCGTAGCATATCGATGACACTTGCGCTCTTATTCACCGGTACATACATGCACGATTGGCTACTACTGCCACGGCACCAAGCATTTGGACTCATCAATACCTGATCGGTTTCTTTTAGGTCGCCTGAAGCTAAGCGCTGTTCAATGATGTAACTGGTCATCATTTTGGTCAAAGATGCTGGCGGCAAGGCTTGATTGGCATTTTTCTGTGCCAAAATTTCACCCGTGTTATAGTCCATTAATACATACGCAGTATTTGCCATCTCAGGCGGCTGTATGGCTGCACTTGCCATCACTGCACCCATAGAAATACTGACACCCACTACCAGCTGCACCAGCTGTTTTTTCACACGCTTTACTGTCATAGATTGTTACACCGCATCATAAAACCAAATGTATCTGTCGCTTGTCCCCAACACCACTACCTTTACACAATCTTTGGCAGACTATGTCAAATCTCAGGTTAAACCATGGATTTTTTGAGAGTAGAGGAGACTAAAGCAACGGACATAAAATTAACGCCTTATCTTAGCAAAATGCCGCCCGATGGGGAAACGATAAATACAATAAAATAAGACGTTATTAAAAATAGAGTGAATAATTTTATAAACTTCACTCATAAAAAAGCTTGCTGCTATCCTTATTAAATAATAGGGATGGCAGCAAGCTTTTTGTAGCGAGTCATCTAAATAAATAAGCACTTAGAACTGGCTTATATAATACTTATTTGACCACTTTATACAGATATTAAAGAGATAAGAAAGTAGATTGTTATCGTTAATTATGGCGATCTTTACCTCTTTAACCTCTTAATATTGCTTAAAACGTATTTCGATAGCATAGGGTATCAATAAAGGTCTACTACTGATATTCAGCATTCGCTAAATCTTCACACAATGCTTTATTGTCTTGCTTAGCAAATCCCATCGTCCAGCTACGAATGCCTTGCAGAATTTGACGATAATCTTGCTGAGTAGATAAGTACTGGATAGCTGCTTTTGGGTCTTCTAATGACGGCATCAACTCATGAAGCTGCACGTTATAAGACTTATAAAAACGTTGCTTTTGCTTGCCATTTAGCATCGGCGGGCATATCTCTGACAGCACTTGCATAACCGCAATTTCATGTTTTGTGATATTGATACCAGATAAATCTAAAGGTATGGTCGTCGCAGAGTTGGATGCAGCATTTGTGGCTTGAGACAGCATCGCAATAGATGTTATCAATGCTGCTAGCCCGACTTTTGAGGCACTTCTTGCCAATACAGAAGTCATAGATAATATCGATTGATTTTTCATTCAGTATCACACTCGCTTATCTTTATTTAATGGTGCTATGTTAATGGGTAAAAAAACAAATGTCACATAAAATATTGATTTATGTGTAGAGATATTGTGAGCTAAATCAGGTCTCCAGCAACATAGCCGTATTATAAACCGGTAAGTTACCTCAACATAAAAGTATAAGTTGTAAATGTTGTGGGTTGTAGCCTACTGTAACCTCAGCGCAGGTTTTTAATGATGAAAAATAGGGATTTTGCTCTGGGAAAATCATTCAATAAACTACGTTATTATGCAAATTATGTATAAAGAGTGGGTTCGTCTCAATAGACTATTAGGGTATAATCGCCCGAAATAATCATAGCTATTTACTATACGAACAAACATAGACGAGCAGTATAAACAACTGATATAGCTTTGATTATTATGCTTTTAAGTAGAATGACCTTAGTGCCAATAGCGGTGATTATAGCAACTTTACGTGAATAACGTAGATAAGTGGATGAACGGTCATTCATAAATAGATTGAGTAAATATGAAGATTTTAATGAGCAATGACGATGGGGTTTATGCACCAGGTTTGCTGGCACTATATGAGGCATTATCTACTATTGCCGAGGTCATGGTGGTTGCGCCAGCTAGCGAGCAAAGTGGCTGCGCCAGTGCCTTAAGTATCACCACACCCTTATATACGCATCAATTGCCTTCTGGTTTTATTGCTGTCAATAGCACACCATCTGACTGTATTTATCTAGCATTAAACGAAATATATTCTGACACAGATTTTGATTGTGTGATTACGGGGATCAATTCAGGTGCCAATCTTGGTCAAGACGTTTTGTTTTCAGGCACTTTTGGGGCGGCATTAACCGCTCAGTTATTTAGTATACCCGCTATTGCGACCTCATTAGTAGGCGGTGGGGCAAAAAGCAGTGAGCAGGAATGTGAGCGTCATTATCAAATGGCAGCAAGTGAGATTGTGAAATTATTGAGTGATACGCCAATATTGGATATTTGCAAAAATTTGCCCTATCACGTATTAAACGTTAATATTCCTGATGTGAGTAATGCTAATGAGATTAACGGTCGCAAAATGACAGCTTTGGGGCATAGGAAAATAGCGTGTCCTGTCCATCATGTAGTAGATCCACGCGGGCGAGATGCATATTGGTTATCACTACGCAAGCGTCAGGATACATTGGCAGATAATACTGATCATGATTCGTCAGGTACTACTATGACTGATGATCAAGCGGTTGCCGCAGGTTACATCAGTCTATCGCCTGTACGTTTGCACCATACGCCAGCCGCCACACTCGATATGCTATCAGCGTTGGTCTTATAAATTGAGTGAGTTATTATTGCTTATTTTTTAAATAGCAGTCTTATAAATGCTGGTCTTATAAAGTGTTAATTTGATGATGAGCGCTATGATAAGTAGCAAGACATTAGAAAACTCATTTATTATCCAATGATTAATGATGATATCTGAGACATTAAACGGTATAACAGTTAGCAAAATGCTTGTGAGTCACACAAGGAGTTTGTACGTAACATAAAGAATAGGAAATCTTGTATGAAGAAGCTTATTGCTGGATCGCGATTTATCACAGTGGCATTGCTGGGCACGATGGCTGCTGCCACAGTAACGATGGTAGGCTGTGCTACCAAACCCACTTACCAATCAGCCAACCAAGCGGGACCGAAGATTATTACCAATAATCAAGGGGTTCCTAACTATCATCGGGTGCAGCGCGGCGATACGGTCAGTCAAGTGGCGGCGCGCTATAATCTCAATTACCGTCAAATTGGTTCACTGAATGGCCTAGACAGTAAATACACCATTTATAGTGGTCAGTGGCTCAAACTGTGGCAAGGTGAGCCAGCAAGCGCTAATAATAGTAATCGCTACAATGCTTCGAACAATAACTCTACACCTACACAGCCAACCTATACACCGCCTGTGACCAGCACGCCTAACTATTCACAACCGCCCGTCTATGAAGTGACTGCCAATGCAACGTCAGGCTATGAGTATCCGACTCGCAATCAAATAACCCGTAATTTCGATGCAGCATCTAGCACGATGGGCATGTGGTTTGCTGGTAACGTAGGTGATCCAGTGCAAGCAAGTCAATCAGGTACGGTTCTTTATTCGGGCAACGGTCTGCCAGAGTATGGCAACTTGATTATGATTCGTCATAGTGACAACTATATCACTGCTTATGCCCATAACAGTCAGCTATTGGTTAAAGAAGGCGATAGCGTCCAACGCGGTCAACGTATCGCAAATATGGGTAATAGTGGTCAGACCAATCAAGTGGGTTTGGAATTTCAAGTACGCTTAAATGGCAACCCTATTGATCCACGAGCGGTACTAGGGCGTTAAATTTCTTATTGTTTGGCGATTAAATGGAATTATCTAAGCCACATTGCACCTTACTTACGGATACTTGAGACTTCTTATGCGATTAAATAAACACTACCTTGCCTTTTTCCCTGCCTTAGTGATGGTTGGCTGTACCAGTCAGCAGGCGATGCAGCAACCTAATAAGCCAGTTCGTCAAGGTAATGTGCAAATTACCCAGACTCAAACCATTCAAGTGAAGCCGACTCCAGCACCGGTCATTAAACCAACACCCGCAAAGCCAAGCTACAATAGTTTTTCTGATTGGAAGTCTGATTTTTCTATGCGTGCCATTTCATCAGGTCATGATGCTGCTACGGTTCGTCGTCTGCTCGATTCTGCTTACTTAAATCAACAAGTCATCTCGCTTGATTCAGGACAGCCAGAGTTTTCAAAAATGCCATGGGAGTATGTCGATTCTGCGGTATCAGATGGTCGCGTCAGTACTGGTAAGCGTAAGTTCGCTGAGCAACGCACGTATTTATCGCAGTTACAGTCGCAGTATGGCGTCAATGCAGAAATCATTGCAGCGATTTGGGGCATGGAGTCGTCATACGGCGTAGTAACGGGCAATAGTAGTATTCCAAGCTCGCTAGCTAGCCTTGCTTATGATGGGCGCCGTCAAGAATTTGCCGAAACTCAGCTATTATCACTAGCAACACTATTACAGCGCGGCGATGTGTCTTGGTCACAGCTCGATGGCTCTTGGGCAGGCGGTATGGGGCAGACGCAGTTTATCCCTGATACGTGGCTTAAGCATGGGGTTGACGGTGATGGTAATGGACATCGCAATCCATGGTCGACGGGCGACGCCTTGGCGTCTACTGCTAATTATCTGAGCAATTCAGGTTGGGTACGTGGTTTGGCACCGTTCTATGAAGCAACCATTCCGTCATCATTTGATTACACACTGGTTGGTACTAAGCAGCCTGCTGCTAGATGGGCGTCAATGGGCGTCGATACCATAGCCGATGTGTCCTTAGATGGTAACACTCAAATGGAGTTGTGGCTGCCAGCGGGTAAAGACGGTCCAGTACTGCTACTCAGTCCAAATTTTGATGTCATAAAAGTCTATAACAATTCATCAAGCTATGCCCTTGGTGTTAGCTTATTGGGTAAAGCGCTGATTGGACAAGGTGGTTTACAAAAGTCATGGCCACGTTATGAGCGTCCGTTATCAACGTCGCAAGTACGCAATTTACAACAGCGTTTGACAAGCTCAGGCTACGATACAAAAGGCTCTGATGGTATCGTAGGTACCAATACTCGCAATGCGTTCCAGCGCTGGCAAGCAGCCAATGGTCAAACGCCAGATGGTTTTATTACTCAGCGTAGCGCGTCTTCATTGGCGGGGTGGTGAGATAGGTTGAAATCACTATTTTTGGATAATCGTTGTTTTCAAAGGTTGTTTAAAAATAACGATGTTAATAAATAAAAAAAACTCCGTTTTATAACGGAGTTTTTCATTGTATAAGGATAACAGCAGCAGTTTTGATGTTTAGGTATTTAAATAGTAATGTTAAATTCATATAAGTTAAACTCTGCACTCTCAGCAATAATACCTTCATCTACGCTTGCTGTAATTGCACCAATCACGGCACTCACTTTTTGCTGGCGCTTGTCCTTATTTAACAGTCGCCAATCACCAAGTACATAGCGAGTTTTGCCCTCATTACTTTGGTGGATTTCAGGACGATGGGTATGGCCATGTAGTAGGGCGTCAAAGCGATAAATAGCTTTATTCACTGCTGCTTCATTAACATCCATGATATGCGCCGCTTTATTGGCATTATTTTGCTGACTTTTTTGCCGCATATTATCGGCGATTGCCAAGCGTTTCTCTAACGATTTATTGAGCAAATACCACTGCGTCAAACTATTACGCATTACTTTACGAAAAAACTGATACTTTTTATCATCAACGCATAGTGCATCGCCATGTTCTAAGCGATAGTTTTGCTGTCCAACGGTTAAGGTATACGGCTCATAAATAAGCTCGCCACCGAATACATTACAAAAAGGCTGCCCTAACAAAAAATCGCGGTTGCCATGCATGACCAAAATCTCGCAGCCAGCTATGCGCAGTTTTTTTAACTTAATGATAAGTGGTGTGAGCCAATGTTTTTGTCGTTCCTCTTCGGATAAAGACAAATAAAAATCATCCCCAAGCCAGACTTCAAACCAGTCACCTAATATAAATAGACGTTTAAGGGCAGGTAAGGCAAGGCAATCATCAAGCAGCGCCAAAAAAACCTGCACTAAGGCAGGCTCTTCAGGCGATAAATGCAAATCGCTAATCAATACTTGTCGCACCTCATGAGGGCGGGTGGTAATTAGATGGCTGAAACTTTGCATTTATCCTTATCCTCATAACTTTAAACAGTAACGACTCATAAGCTTTCACTGATTCATCGCTACTAAGTAATAACTATTGAAGAATGATTACTGAGTGATGATGGTGGCTGAATTGATAACCACTGGCTCTTTTGGTACATCAGCATGCATACCGAAACGACCAGTTGGGACGCCGCGCATTTTTTCGATGACGTCCATACCGCTTGTTACTTTACCAAATACGGTATAACCCCAACCTTGCATGTTTTTGCCAGAATGATTTAAAAAATCGTTGTCTTTTACGTTGACAAAAAATTGGCTAGTCGCTGAATGTGGATCTTGAGTACGCGCCATAGCAATCGTGCCAGCGTCGTTCTTTAGACCGTTGTCTGCTTCGTTTTCTACTGGCTTGTTGGTGGCTTTTTCATTCATGTCAGCGTCCATTCCACCGCCTTGAATCATAAAGCCGTCAATAATGCGATGGAAAATCGTGCCATCATAATGACCAGATTTTACATAGTTTAAAAAGTTTTCAACGGTTTTTGGTGCTTTTTCTTCATTGAGTTCGATAACGATCGCACCCATACTGGTGTCAAGTTCTACTACTGGTGGCATGTCTACCATAGGATATTCCTCTTTATTGCAGCGCCTAAAATGACGCTGTTAAGTGGTGGATGAAAATTTGGTGGATAAAAAGTTATGGCTAGTCTAACGGCTTTTTTATCCCGTGTCATGTATCAGGCTGTTAATGCGTTTGCAAAAGCTGATAGAATAACGCAACTTTACCCATTTCTAAACGATTTTGACAAAAAGTCATCATAGCTTGGTGTTTATAACACACTGTTTTTATAACCCAAATTTTTGTAAATTGGCTTAAATTTAATGGCTGAGGCTTGTTTTACGATATCGTTTTACTTTATCAAATATTTTGAATTTTCCATGAGGCGTGATGGCACGTCGCATGAATTGACCATTTGCGTTAGGAGCAATGCCCGATGAGTGAGCACTCAAGCAATAATGCACAAAAAGACGAACACAAAAACGACTTTATTCGTAATATTATTCGTGATGATGTTAATGCGCAAAAATACCAGAAAATCGTCACTCGTTTCCCACCTGAGCCAAATGGTTACTTGCACTTGGGACACGTAAAGTCCATCTGTCTAAACTTTGGTGTGGCTGAGGAGTTTGGCGGTATCTGCAACCTGCGCTTTGATGACACCAACCCAACCGCAGAAAAGCAAGACTTCATTGATAACATCGAGAATGATGTAAAATGGTTGGGCTTTGAGTGGGCAGGAGAGGCGTACCATGCTTCAGGATATTTCGACCAACTTCATGCTTGGGCGATTCAGCTGATCAAGCAAGGCGATGCTTATGTAGATTTGCAATCGCCTGAGCAAATTAAAGAAAATCGTGGCTCATTTAATGAAGCAGGGACGGCGTCCCCACATCGTAATGCCAGTGTTGAAGAAAATTTGCAACTCTTTGATGATATGAAAGAGGGCAAATATGCTGAAGGTACAGCAGTGCTACGTGCCAAGATTGATATGGCAAGCCCTAATATGAATATGCGTGATCCTGTTATCTATCGAATTATGCATCAAGCACATCACCAAACGGGGGATAAATGGTGCATTTATCCGATGTATGACTTTGCTCATCCATTATCTGATGCGCTCGAAGGCATTACCCATTCATTATGTACGTTAGAGTTTGAAGACCATCGTCCATTTTATGACTGGGCAATAGAAAAAGTTGGCTTTGAGCAACCGCCGCATCAGTATGAGTTCTCTCGTCTAAATGTCGACCATACATTAACCAGTAAACGCAAATTAAAGCAGCTGGTTGATGAAAATATCGTTAGCGGTTGGGATGATCCACGTATGCCGACGATTGCTGGCATGCGTCGCCGTGGGTATACACCACAAGGTTTGCGCGATTTCTGTGAGCGTGTTGGCGTGACCAAAGTAGACAGTGTTGTAGACTTTCGCTTATTAGAATTTAGTATTCGTCAGTCACTAGAGACGACGACTGCACGTGGCATGGCAGTGCTTAAACCATTAAAAGTGACCATTACCAACTTTAGCGATGCTGTTAGCAGTTGGGAGTTGCAAAAGGCTGACACCGTTCAAGCTCGTTTTGACGATGACTCGCAGACTTTATGGCTAACTCAGCCCAATCATCCCAATGTCGATATGGGTGAACGTGAAATTCCATTTACTGAGACCATTTATATTGACCAAGGCGATTATGAAATTGAGCCGCCAGCAGGTTATAAGCGTTTATCACCAGAGAAGAATGAGATTCGTCTGCGTAATACCTATGTATTGGCCGTGACGGAGCATATTTTAGATGATAGCGGTAACGTGATTGAGCTTAAAGCAACGATTGATCCGGTGACTTTGGGCAACAATCCTGAAGGTCGTAAGGTTAAAGGTGTGATTCATTGGGTATCGGCTAGCCAAGGCGTTCCAGCAACGGTGCGCATGTATGAGCAGCTATTTAGTGTTGAAGACCCAAGTGGCGTCGCTGACGTCCATCAAGCCTTGAATCCTAACTCATTGACTGAGCTAAATGCTGTAGTTGAGCCATCATTGGTCAATGCAGACGCTGGCACGCGCTTCCAGTTTGAGCGTGAAGGGTATTTTATCTCTGATAGCGAAGATCATAGCAGTGATAAGCCTGTCTTTAACCAAATCGTCAGCTTACGTGATAGTTATAAACCCGCTTAATTTATCATTAGCGCAGTTCATATTTATTGTAAGAAAATACTGAACAATAGTGGTTTGCAATGTTGCCCATTTCTAGTACGCTAGGGATGGGCTTTTTTGTGAATAAGTATAAATTTTAATCATAGATGGTGAGGGTATTGAAATGGCAAAATTTTTAAACAGCAGTGGTACAACTTATCATTTAGAAGAGTTGATTAAAAATGCGTCTGATAGATTGATTATTATTAGCCCCTATCTAAAGCTGAATGAGCGTATTAAAGAGCTGTTAGAAGATCGTAATCGTCTCAAAATTGATATCCGTATCGTTTATGGTAAAAATGATTTGCACCCTGAAGAAATAAACTGGCTCAAAAATCTGACTTTTATTCGCACCAGCTTTTGTAAAAACTTGCATGCAAAGTGTTACCTGAACGAAAATGAGTGCATTATTACGAGCTTAAACCTTTATGAATTCAGCCAAGTAAATAATAATGAAATGGGCGTGCTGATTTACCGTAATGAAGATGCGAAACTCTATGCCGATACTTATGAAGAAGCCCAGCGCATCATTCGTATCAGTGATGAAGTCAGAATGTCACTTGAAAAAATAATTGAGCCTAGTAATAGTGTTGATAACAACCTTAGTTCTGAGAGTGCTTCTCAAGTCCCTACTGAAACTAATTCTGCTAAACCTACAGAAGTAGCAACGCCTAATTACTCTAAATTAACGACGGCAAAGCTTGCCAAAGAGCTGGGCTTTAAAACTCAAGAGTTAAACGATAAATTACTGACAGCAGGATATTTACAAGAGCAAGAAGGAGAGTTGTTATTAACAGATGCTGGGCGTGCCGCAGGTGGTACAAGTAAGCGTGGAAAGTTTGGTGAGTTTTGTCTGTGGGATTCAGGGATGGTGATATAAAAGTCAACTTAACTTCTCACTTTTTAGCTCATTACTTTGTTTTCAAAGAATAATTTTGCTACATTCGTATTAGTAATAAAAGGAATAACCGCATTACAATCCGTCACAAGACATTCATAACCAGTTTGTTAAGATAAAGTCAGTTTTTTTGTTGAGATGCTTGGTAGATATTTTAACCGCTGAGTATGTCGTTGATAATAAGAGCGCGCGTAGATAGCATTCGATAATAGCGCTCGTCACAATCATAAATAAGGAATCAAGCATGGCACATTTACGTTTAGGCGATACCGCACCAAATTTTGATGCAACCACTACTGAAGGTGATATCAATTTTCATGAGTGGGCGGGCGATAACTGGGTGGTTTTCTTCTCACATCCAGCCGATTTCACCCCAGTATGTACCACTGAGCTTGGTCGTGCTGCTGCGCTAAATGGCGAATTTCAAAAGCGCGGCGTGAAGCCAATTTGTATCTCTGTTGACGGTATCGATGACCATCATGCCTGGGCAAAAGATATCGGTGAAACTCAAGGTACTGAACTGAACTTCCCAATCATCGCTGATCCTAATAAAGAAGTGGCTGAGCTGTATGACATGATGCATCCAAATGCAGACAGTACGCATACCGTACGTAGCGTCTTTATTATTGACCCAAGCAAAAAGATTCGACTAACACTGACTTATCCTGCTAGCTGTGGTCGTAACTTTGACGAGATCCTTCGCGTGATTGACGCACTGCAATTGTCTGATGAGTACAATATCGCAACGCCAGTAGACTGGAAAGATGGTGATGACGTTATCATTCCGCCAAGTGTTAAAAACGAAGATATCGCTGCCAAATATCCAAAAGGTCACACAGAAATCAAGCCGTATTTACGTACTACTCCTGCACCTAATAAATAATAAGTTGGAGCATGTGAGCTTGATGAAGAGATGATTTAAAAAGCCCCATAATGCAAAATTGTGGGGCTTTCTGTTATTCAGCTTAACATCAGAAACATCAGCTAAATAAGGCTTTGCTATGATGAACAGAGTACGCTATAACTATTAAATCAAGTATGCATGATTTAGAGATGAATCGTTATCGTTAATACTTGAGTTAGTAGTGCATTTGATACTTGATGACATAACAATCATAATAAAGTATAGCAGCGCTAAGTCGCTTTTAAGCCCACCTTACAAGGAGTTTTTATGAAAAAATTATATGTCACCCGTACAGCACCTAATCCACGGAAAGCACTTATTTTGCTAGCATCAAAAGGTATCGATATTGATGATATGGATGACCTCGATGTGATTGATATCGATTTTGCTGCCAACGAGCAAATGTCAGAGGCATTTACCAAAATAAATCCTATGCAAACCGTACCTGTTTTGACATTAGATGATGGTACTGTACTCAATGACTCGCAGGCAGTGTGCGAATATCTCGACCGTGTTTATGGTGAGCGCTCGGTGATGGGCAATGATGTGGTACAGCGTGCGCAAGTATGCTCTATGCGCCGTATCGCCGAATTTGAGGTGCTATACAACTTTATGCTCGCCTTTCAGCATAGCCACCCATCAAAAGCCCAGCGTGTTGAGCAAGTACCAGAGTTTGTCGCGCCATCTATCGCACGTGCTGTCAAAGCATTAGCATATTTTGAAACCCTGTTGGAGGGTCATGAGTATCTGGTCGGTGACCAGCTGAGCTTTGCTGATATTGTGCTGTATTTGGGTTTAGATTTTGGCAAAGTCCTTCAAGTCAATCCCAATGAACAAGGCGACAATCTTGCCCGTTTTTACCAAATGATGAACGAGCGTTTTAGCATCAAAAATATGGCAAAAGCCAAACCTGTTCATGAAGAAAATTAAAGTAGTAAATTTTTTAAAAATGTAATGATAAGCAGCAACAGCTTTGCGTAACGAGGATAATTCCTAACGACGCAGGGCTGTTTTGCTATGGTTAACATTAAAAATAGGATCAGCATATATGTGAAATTTACTATGAATCTATAAAATTAAACACTTCGTTACACCCATATCACTTATGAGCGCTATAGTGGTCAGATTATCACCCTTTTATAAGCATCTTTTTAAAAGCCCTTTGAATAATTTGACTGATATCCATCTTATAATTGTGACAGTCAGATTTTGTAGATTAAATGGGTCAAAAAGTTGAATTAAAAAGTATAACTGCAAGGTATGATCTTCATGACACTATCTTTTAAATCCGCCCTATTGCCAAGTATGCTAGCGATAAGTCTGGCATTAAGTGCCTGCCAAGATGCTTCTGTTCCAACGGATGCAAATATCGAGTCAGCTTATACCAATGTTAGCACTGCAGATGCTGATATAGTGAATAATAATGCCACGTTAGCTAAGGCAAGCGAGATGAGTGCTGAAGAACAAATGATTGAAAATCTTGCGCGTTATCGTTGGACATTACTTGATATCGATGATAAAAGTGGTGGACCTGTCATAACGACGCTTGTAGATATTAAGAACCAAGTAATGCTGTCGTTTAAACAAAACCAAGGTCATAACACCCTGAATTATGGTGTAGGCTGTAACACTATGAGTGCAGGTTATGAGTTGCAAGGTCATACGTTAACGACAGAAGACAGTATGAGTACTAAAATGCTATGCGAAAATCTAAACAAGGCAGAAAATCGTTTAGATACCTTGATGCAGGGTACTAGTGAGCTCAGTGTCACTGAGGGTGATAACCCAGTCCTAACGCAAGTGACCAGCAATGCGGTCACTTTGACTTGGAAAGGTAGGTTGACGTCACAAGCCAAGTACAATAGTAAAGGTGAGACTGTATTTTGGGCCGTAAATGCTAATGAAACAGTGTGCTCTAATAATAGCTTAGAGATGTGTTTGCAAGTAAAACCAGTCAATTATAATGATCAAGGTATTAAAGTCAGTGAAGGCAAGTGGTCTGCATTTAATGGTGAGATTGACGGCTATGAGCATGATGGTAAGCATGATGAAGTGCTACGCCTACAACGTTACCAATTAGACAGCGATAAGGTATCAGAAGGTGAAGAGTATGCCTATGTATTGGACGCTGTTATTGAAAGCTCAGTAGTAGAGTAAGGCTGATTGGTTATAATTAACTACCGATGTTCAATAGTGGTATTAGATAAGTCATAAAAAACACGCGTCCGAAAAGGTGCGTGTTTTTTGTCCTTATTTAATGAGCTTTTTAACGCAAATTGCCTAAATCTTCTTCAGTTAAACGCCAGCGTCCCTTTTTCTTAGACGCACCGCGCCCGCGCATGGCACTATTTAATATCAATTTGTTCATTGAATGGCTTGAGTGCGCATGACAGATGGCGCAGGCAAGACCGTCTGCCGCATCTTGTTGTGGTACAAAATCCAGAGTCAGTATCCGGCACACCATTTCTTGTACTTGCTCTTTTGCTGCTGCGCCATAGCCGCAAACGGCTTGTTTGATTTGGCGTGCAGTATATTCTGAAACTTCCAAATCCAGGGCTACCATCGCTGCAATGGCTGCGCCACGTGCTTGCCCAAGCTTAAGCGCTGAATCAGGGTTTTCTGCCATAAATACTTGTTCAATTGCCGTATAAATAGGCTCATCTGCATATTTTAGATGATGCTGAGTAATACGCGTCAAGCCATTAAAAATACGTTTTAGGCGTTCAGGCATCTCTTTAGTATCTGTACGAATGGTGCCTGAATCAATATAGGTGAGCTTATCGCCCGTTTGTTGAAGGATGCCATAGCCAGTCATGCGTGAACCTGGATCAATCCCAATAATAATTGCCATAGTGTTCCGTCTTACTTACATTTTGTTTTATGGCTTAAAAATTAGCCGTAAGTTTGATAGTATAGCAATCAATCCCCATATACATCATATGTTAGCCATTTTAATTTGCATGGCGCTCAATTTATTGGTTTTTATTTTATAGGACGACACTTTATGGGTCAGATAGTTGGTATTGCCATCGTATGGTTTATTATCGAGATGCTGCTTTGGTATTTGCTTGCTCAATTTACGAGTGGCTGGTTGGTGTTTATTTGGTTTATTATCGCCGCCGTCATCGGTATTTCGCTCCTGCGTAAAGGCATGGCAGCTCTCAACCCAATGGCCCAGCAGATGAAAGCAGGCGGTATGATGAATCCGTCGATGCGTCCGCAAGAGTCAACCATGATCAAAAGTGTGGCTATGGCAGCGGCTGGTATTTTGCTACTCATTCCCGGTGTGCTTAGTGACTTGCTAGCCTTGCTGGTTATCTTGCCACCCGTGCAGAAAAAGCTTAAAGACTTTGCCAATAATTACGTCATGAACAATCAACAAAAAATGATGGAGATGATGGCCAAGCAGATGGGTGGACAAATGGGCGGCGGACAAAACCCATTCGGTGGTGCTGGCGGCATGGGTGGTCAAAACCCGTTTGGCGGCGCAGGTGGTATGAATAATCAGAACCCGTTTGGTCAACAGCAAAACCCGTTTGGTGATGTGTTTAAGCAGCATACAACGATTGATGGGACAGCAAAAACCATTCCTAAAGATGTGAAAAAAATCACTAAATCTGCTAATGACGAATAGTTGAATTAATAGAAAAGCATAGAAAAAGCCCCTTTCGTCAATGACAAAAGGGGCTTTTTAGTAGCTGTAATTCATTGTTTATAAATATAGTGCTTATAAATAAAAAAACTACTAACCGAATATAACAACCGAAGTGCCGCCGCAAGATGGTGACCCATGAACCGTGAAGTTCAGGGCGGATGCGTCACTGCCTCGGCAGGTTTCCTGATACACCGCAAGCGGTGCAGGCATACACAATGAAGCAATAGGTACCACATCCTGGTAAAGCATTATCGGCTCAGGGAATAAACATCTGCTAGCCAACACTTCAGAATATAATTATCTTAACCAATGGTTTGAACGATTGCAAGTACGATTTACAGATTGCTACGTGAGTTTGATAATTAGCATGATTACCATAAGATTATTATTAAATCCTAATCTATTTATATAGTAATCAATTGTTGACTTAGAAGCTCACTTTTCAGCTATTTCAAGATGTGTGCTAATATAGACAACTTTAGACATCCTAATACAGCATTATAGGCGTTCATTCACTTGAGGAGCGGTAATCCATGACCAATACCCAGCAACAATCAGAATCTATCGACGATAATCAGGCACAATTAAGCAAGCAGCAAGATAGTGATAATAATAAGAAAGTGCCGCATGTATTAATGATATTAGATGGGTTTGGGCATCGTGAAGACGATAAAGATAATGCCATTGCTGCCGCTAATATGCCAAATTTAGATAATATTTATGAGCAATATCCGCATGGATTGATATCAGCGTCAGGAGAAGATGTTGGTTTGCCAGATGGTCAGTTTGGTAATTCAGAAGTTGGGCATATGAATTTGGGCGCTGGGCGCGTGCTTTATCAAGATTCAACTCGTATCTCAAGTGAAGTTGCCAGTCGTGATTTTTATAAAAACGAAGCCTTGGTCAATGCAGTAAAAGCCGCCAATACATTGGGCGGCAATGTGCATATTATGGGCTTGCTGTCAGATGGTGGCGTCCATTCTCATCAAGACCATATTGAAGCAATGTGTCATTCCGCATTGGTACATGGTGCCAAAAACGTCTTTGTGCATTGCTTTTTAGATGGACGTGACACGCCGCCTAAGTCTGCTGATAAATACATCAATCGTCTTCGTGATCATATCGCAAAGCTGAATGCGCATTATGAGAGTGGTCGTGTACAGATTGCCAGTATTATCGGGCGTTACTATGCGATGGATCGTGACAATCGCTGGGATCGCGTGCAAAAAGCTTATGAGCTGATCACTGAAGGTAAAGCGGATCGTTTAGCAACTCGTGCTGATGGTGCAGTGCAAGCTGCTTACAAAGCACGTGAAACCGACGAGTTCATTAATCCAACGGTCGTGATTGGACGTGACGAAGTGCCTTATACCGTTGATGACAATGATGCCCTTATTTTTATGAATTTCCGTGCTGACCGTGCTCGTGAGCTTGCGCAAGCTTTCGTATTACCGGACCATGAGTTCTCAGGATTTGCCCGCAATAAGCAGCCAAAACTTGCGGCATTTGTGATGTTGACCAAGTATTCTGATGTGTTAGCAGATAATCCTAAAACCAGCATCGCTTATTATCCAACTTCATTGACCAATACTCTGGGCGAGTATTTGCAAGATAAAGGCAAAACCCAGTTACGTATTGCTGAAACTGAAAAATATGCGCATGTGACATTCTTCTTTAGTGGTGGGCGTGAAGATGAATATAAAGGTGAGACACGTATCTTAGTGCCATCGCCGGATGTTGCTACTTATGACTTGCAGCCTGAGATGAGCGCGCCTGAAGTGACTGATAGATTGGTGGAAGCGATAGAATCTGGTAAATATGACGTGCTAGTTGTCAATTATGCCAATGGTGATATGGTCGGTCATACTGGTATCTTTGATGCTGCGGTGCAAGCAGTAGAAGCGTTAGATATCTGCGTTGGGCGCGTGGCAGAAGCAGTACGTGCGGCAGGCGGCGATATGCTGATTACAGCAGATCATGGCAACTGTGAGCAGATGCAAGACTATGAGAGTGGTCAAGTCCATACTCAGCATACTACTGAACACGTGCCACTGATTTATGTCGGTGAGAAAAAAGTACAAGTCCGTAGCGGCGGTAAGCTTAGTGATGTTGCACCTACTATTCTGGCCTTAATGGATATCGAAGCGCCGAAAGAGATGACAGGCGAAAGTCTGTTGGTTGCCGCTCAATAATCCAATTATAGTAAGGCGCTAGAAATTTATACTAGTAGCGTTACATTACTTTCAAAGTAAATTGATATTAAAAGGGAGAGCTATTGATCAGCTCTCCCTTTTTTGTTGCTACATTTTGTCTAACATTTCACCTAAGTTACTTGCAATACTCTCCTATTCTTATAAGGGTGCTTGATGCTATCTTATGGGCTATTATTCAATAATAACCATATAACAATCCTATAATAATGATGGCTTAACTTTGGACAAATTTTCAGGTGATTTTTATGCATTTTAACAATCCTATCAGTCGTACATTTCCATTGACCTCTAAAAGACTCGAGCAGTCAATGAGTACGATATCTAGCTACACTAATGTCTTAAAGCCGACGCTTATCGTGGGTTTTCTGGGCTTAAGTATGATTGCTATACCAGCGCAAGCGGCTGTCAAAGATACTGCGGCAGGGCGCAACGCGAGTCGTACGGCAAGCTTACAACTCATCAGTTTAAATGCTGATAATGTACCATTAGATAACGGCGCAGATGATCTATCAGATATAGCTGATATGCTTGAATCTGCTGATCAAGCTGACGATTTAATTGATAGTGTGGCGGATGAAACTGTGCTTAACAATGAATCGCCTATTATTAATACCGACATTCCTGCAGAAGTGGCTCAAGTGTCATTAAATGCTATTTCTCCTGAAACGCTGAAGACCTTTGTTGCTTTGATTGATTTGGTGCGTCGTGAATATGTCGATACGGTTAATGATGAAGAACTGTTTAATAATGCTATGAGCGGTATGTTAACCAAGCTTGATAGCCATGCTGAATTTTTGGACGCCGAAGCTTATGAGAATCTGCGTGCTTTTACGGAAGGCGATGTAGGGGATATTGGCATCAAAGTTGAGTATCAATCAGCCTTGGGCTATTGGGTCATCACTGAGGTACTTGATGATTCACCTGCCGATAAAAAGGGTATCGCAGTTGGCGATTATCTACACCAAGTCGATGAGTTTAAGCTTGGCGAAGATGAAGAAAGTAACGATATCGAGCAGCTTTTGACAGGCATTGCCGGTACGCAAGTAGATGTGGTGACGTCCAAGGCAGGACGCCGTAAACATGTCACCACTTTACAACGTAATAATAGCCATCCTCAAATTATTGAAACTCGTTTTGTAGATGGTATGGCCATTGTTAGGTTACCAGCATTTCAAAATAATAGCCGTGAAAAACTGCTACAAAGTTTGATCGATTTAGATAAGCCTGTCACAGGAATACTACTAGATTTACGTGATAATCCAGGTGGCGTATTGGCATCCGCTGTGAGCGTTGCTAGCCTATTTATGACAGATACGGATGTGGTACAGATAAAGAGTCGCCAAGCAGATTCCCGTACATTGTCGACTAGAGGTGCAGCATTGCTTGAGGCGTTACCAGTAGTGGTATTGCAAAATCGCTATTCGGCGTCAGCGGCAGAAGTGTTGACCAGTAGCTTGCAAGCGCAAAAGCGTGGCACTGTCTTAGGTGAGGTCAGTTACGGCAAAGGCTCTGTACAATCGGTGATACCGCTTAACGATGAGCAAGCGGTCAAGCTCACGGTTGCCAACTATATGACTGCTTCAGGTAAAAAGATAGATGGTATTGGGGTAGAGCCTGATATCGCTCTATCGGGCAGTGAAAGCACGTGGGAGCAGCAAGCGCTTGATTTATTACGAAAGAAAGCGCTTACTTCAGGTATTCGATTTGTACGTTCTGAGAAAAAGCCAGATCCTAAAAACAGTATTATTAAAAACAATACAGTTATAAAGAATGTTATTGAAAAACCAACATCTAAGGTAAAGCTCTAATCTAGTCACAATTCTATATCAAAGCCCTTTATTCAGCTTGATCTTCTGCAATCTCAAGTTTGGTCATACGATAGCGTAAAGATCGAAAAGTGGTTCCTAATAGTTCAGCGGCTTGGGTTTTATTCCAGCCAGTTTGCTTAAGTGCAGTGATAATAAGTTGTCTTTCTTGCTCTTGGAGATAGTGCTCTAACCCTTGTGCTGGTAGCTGACCACTGACGCTGCTTTTTATCGCGATACTGTTTAACATATCATTATTGCCATCAATACTACTGTCGAGATTGGCTACAGAATCGGTCTTATCACTATTTGTATCCTTGTTTACTGATTCAGCGCTCTCCGCCATTGCTGTCACTGATTGCTGCTCTATTCCTATTGCGGAAGACGATGAGTCAGATATCGTACCGGATATCGAAGGCTGCTTCACTGCAGCATAGTGATGAGTCATCGTACGATAAGGGTGCAAATTAGCCGTTGCTTGCTGCGTCGAGACACTTTTGATAGATGATGGTTCTCTACCGTCTTTATCTATATTTTCTATTGAATCAGATGCGTTATTTTCATTGATTTTTTGAGGCATACGCGCCTGTTGATGGGCATCTAAGTCAGATAAGCCGAGATGGCTTATATCAATAGTTGAGGTTTCAGCCAAAGTAACGGCACGTTCAAGTACATTACGCAGCTCACGGACGTTACCCGCAAAATCATGCTGCTGTAGACGCAGGCAAGCCTCTGTCGTTAATAAAGGCTTCGACTCCAACTGCCACTCTTCAGCAATCAGCGCTAAAAAATGCGTGGCTAACACTGGTATATCATCGCGCCGTGCATTCAATGTTGGTAATTTAAGCTCAATCACGTTAATGCGGTAATATAAATCCTGACGGAACAACCCTGTCTGTACCAGCTGGTTTAAATCTTTATGCGTGGCTGACAAGATACGAATATCGACAGGTACTTCTTTGGTATCACCAATCGCGCGTACGGTTTTCTCTTGAATGGCCCGTAGCAACTTCACTTGCATCGCCAAAGGCAAGTCTGCCACTTCATCTAAAAATAAAGTACCGCCATTGGCTTGCTGAAATAGACCTTGCTTGTCCGCAACGGCACCTGTAAAGCTGCCTTTTTTATGACCAAAAAACTCTGATTCCATCAGCTCTGATGGTATCGCCCCGCAATTTACCGGCACAAAACTGCCGTCACGCCGGGGGCTTAAGTCATGAATGAGCCGCGCAACGACTTCTTTACCTGTACCTGAAGCCCCTGACAAAAATACCGGCGCTTGTGAGCGAGCCAATTTTAAAATAGTGTTTTTTAAAGGATGCATTACCGCCGAATCACCAATAAGGCGCTCATCAAGCATCTGCTGTTCAGGTGAACGTTGCGGCGTGGACTTGGCAGTCAAATCTTGTTGTATTACCTTTAGCGCGTTTTCAACCAATTGCCGTAAGCGTGGTAGCTCAAGCGGTTTATTGACAAAATCAAAAGCTCCAAGCTTTAGTGCTTCAATCGCTAAATCCATACTACCATGCGCTGTAATCACCGCAATGGGCTTACTGGAGCTGGCACTGATATGTTTGACCAACTCTAATCCTGAACCATCAGGGAGTTTTAAATCGGTTAGACAAAAATCATAGTCATTGTCTTGCCAGTACGATTTCGCTTGCGACAATGTATAGGCAACATCACTTTTGATACCCATTTTGGTCAGGGTGATTTGCATCAAACGGCATAAATCTACTTCGTCATCAACGACTAGCGCGGTGGTTGTCATACATCATCTCATTGTTTTCAAGTGCTACAAAAGTATATAAAATAACGCTCTAAGGGTTTATCAGTCTTAATAACTGCATTGGTTACAGGTATTTTTTAATGAACAATATAAAGCCTTTTGTTTTACATTTTCTTTCAATTTTTTTTGAGAAGTAATTTTTTTCTTTAGATAAAAGTTGGACTAACGATGTCATTATGAACAGCAGGAAAAATTAGCCTAAAGCAGGTTTTTTGATGCTCAGGCACATACAGTAAGCGTGCCTGATTGGCTTCACAAAAGGCTTGTGATAAATATAGCCCAAGCCCTGTGCCTGATTGTTCGGTGGTAAAAAACGGATTAAATAAAGCGCTTAAATCATCTGCATTAACACCAGTACCGCCATCCAAAACATCGATTATAACATCGTTATCGGCACAATAAATTTCGATTTCCACAAAGGCATGAGGGTGGGCGTAACTACTATAGCGTAAACCATTATTGATTAAATTGATGAGTACCTGCTCTAACTGATGAATATCAAAAGAGATGGTAGGCTGGGTAAGAACATGTAGAAAGACATCATGTCCTTTAAAGTAATTGTCTAAAAATACAGGCATCCAATCAGCAAGGATAATGGTTTGTTGATTGGCCGTTTGCTGGCGCGACAGTTTTAATACGTCTTCGATAATGCGATTAACGCGTTTTGTTTGCGAAAATATCATTTTATAAAGCTCATGGTTGCCAGTCATCTGGCTATTTATATCATTATTAGCGAAAGGACTTAGGGCATTGTCATTGTCCATCTCGCTTTCTATAACATCTTCTATTAGCAACTGGCTAGCTTGCGAAATAGCTGCCAAAGGGTTTCTGATTTCATGAGCGATACTGGCGGTCAACTGTCCAAGTGAGGCGAGCTTTAATTGTTGCGCACTGGCTTGTTCACGGCGTAAATCCTCTAATATAATGAGTTTACTGTCGTCTTTTAACGGAATAATATCGACACGTAGCTTGCCAATGATAGAAGAGTTGGCAACAGCAGGCAGCTCATAAATAAAAGTACGCGTTAGTCCTGCGGCTACCGATAAGCAAGCATTAAACAATTGCAGATGTTGTTGGCCAAGTTGCTGCTCAAAAGCGGCTACTGGTTTTGACTGATTGTCATGACGGCTTGGGATGCTAAGTAGCTGATAAGCCGCAAGGTTGGCTAAGACCACTTGTTTGTCATCAATGACGATGACACCATTGACCATTTGAGAGATGACTTCTTGATTGATACTATTTAAACGCTCGACTTCTTTGGCATGGCGAACCGCCACTTTTTCAAGCTGTACCAAGCGCTGCGATATCGACCAGCTTAGACCGCCTACTGCCAAAAAGCTGGCTGACATGAGTAGGGCACTGCCTAAATTTGCCAAACTCATACTATTGGCAATGGCATAAAAAAACTGCTGATAAATCACAAAAATAATGGCAAGCAAAGTAATAATTAATGCTTGTGAGCCATGTAATAACATAAAGCTTGCTGCTACCACCACCATGTATAGCATGGTCAGCTGCAAATCAGGTGCGCCAGCGGTATAGAGCAGTAAGCTTAGGATAATGACATCTAGCGCCAACCCAAAAGCCAGCTGTCGGCGCATATGCTTACCAACGGTATAAAATAATCCTAGCAAGATTAAACTCAGCAAAACGTAAAAACTGAGCACGGTTTGCTGCAAGAAACTTGGCAATGATGGGCTGCCATCCGTGCGAACCGTAATATATACCATCAGCATAAAAAACAAGCTGACGATAAAGCGATAACTGCTATAAATCATCCCCAGTTTGCGTAACTGCGGCACAGGCAAAATATCATCTTGCTCTAGATAGTCAGTAATAACAGCGATAAGCTTGGAGGCAGATTTGGCAGGATTCATGGATTAATAACTAATGTGCTTAATGAGAGGGACTTGATAATTAGGGTTGAATAAGACCATGGCGAATCGCCAAATGCGTCAATTTCACATCACTATCGACATTTACTTTTTCATAAATACGATAACGATAGGTATTGATGGTCTTCACACTGACAAATAACTGGTCTGCAATTTGTTGAGGGCTTTGACAGTTGACCACCATCATTGCTACTTGCTTCTCACGATCACTGAGCAAATCAAAAGGGGAATTGGCATTATCAGATAATAGTACGTCAGCTAATTGTTCAGCGACGTCTTGGCTAAAGTAGCGTCCACCTTGATAGATTTTTTTGACCGCTCGTATCATCTCATCAAGCGGTGTGCCTTTAGTAATATAGCCATTGACGCCTGCTTTAATCAACATTGAGGGATAAGGTTGAGCTGACATACTACTAACTGCCAAAATTTTGATACCCATATCCAGCTGAATCAAGCGTTTGGTTGCTTCCAGACCGCCGATATTGGGCATATTGACATCCAGTAATATCACATCAGGACGCAGCTGTTTTGCCATCTTTATCGCCATATCACCGCTGTCTGCCTCACCGACGACTTCGATATCTGCACTATCTGCCAGCATACGGCTAATACCCATCCGCACCAAATCATGATCATCTACTACTAATACTCGAATCATTGTTATACTCTTTTCTATCTATCAGAATAAAGGGTGCACTGCTAAATTTAAGTCATCTTAATCAATCTATTTGACCAATAACACTCATTTACGCATAAAAAAGCCAATATTAATTGCTTTATTTGGACAGTAGAGACGTAATAAGGTGTCTACCAGCGTTAATGTAATGCTATATTGCGCTAATGTTAACTAATATTGCTGTAACATCAAGTAAGTGTAGTAAAATTTGAATGTGGCACTGAAATGCCATCTAATTGATTTAGTACATTAAACTTAAATGTAAACCATGATACACTAAAAATACAAAAACTCTATGTGAGTATCTACAAACACACCTATAAACGCTACGTACGTAGTTGGCGTCAGTCAGTATGTCACTGATGACAGCACGTAAGCAGGAGGCAGAATGAAGCAACTACCATTAACCAAACAGCAATTAATCGCTGCTATGATTTCATTGAGTTTGGGCAGTGTCGCACAAGCCGCACTTACAATTAATGGTAGCGCCAGCGCTGAGTCTAGTGCTCGCTTGAGCTGGGGCGGTGCCGATAGCTTGTCTGAAGCGCGCAGTATCATGTCTAGGTCTGGCAACAGCTCTACGATTAAAAAAATAGATAACGGTTCTGGTACAACCAGTATTACCAATACGACCAGTTTTGGTAGTAGTAATAACAACAGTTATAATAATGCCAATAGCTACAACACCACGTATCGCGGTAGTTTTGGCAACAGTAATATGATTCCGATCAGCACTGATTCGCGCAGTGTCGCGGTTATTGATGCAGAAACCGGTGAGTCAATTTATCAAAAAGATGCGGATATCGCGCGTCCAATGGCCAGTATTACCAAGGTAATGACGGCTATCGTGGTACTTGATGCCGGCTTAGATATGCGTGAAGAGCTAACACTTGATCCAGAAGATTTCGTTGGTCCAAAGCGTGCCAGCTCTAACCTAAAGTCAGGCGATCGTCTCAATCGTGCTGAGATGCTATTAATGGCATTAATGAAATCAGAAAATCCTGCAGCAAAAAGTCTTGCCCGTAATTATCCGGGTGGCTATAGCGCCTTTATACGTGCGATGAACCGTAAAGCACAAGAGCTTGGTATGAGTACCGCTTTCTTTGGTGACCCAACTGGTCTGGATAAGCGCAACGTAGCTTCCTCAAATGACTTGGTTAAAATGGTTCGTGCTGCTGGTAACTATGACGTGATTCGTCGTTTCTCAACCACTAAGAGCTATGATTTTTTTGTCTCTAACTTCTCAAGTGGTAACCGTACTTACAAAGCCAATAACACCAGCAGCTTAGTTCGTGATGGCAGCTATCCTATCGGCATCTCAAAGACAGGTTTTATCAATGAAGCAGGGCGTTGTGTTGTCATGGAGACGCGCGTCAATAATCGTCCTGCTATTATCGTAATTTTGGGTGCCAATAGCTCAGCAACGCGCTGGGGTGACGCCAAAAATATCTTAAATAGCTTGGCAACACGCCGCACGGTATAAAATTACAGCGTTAAATGAGCAGTATCAAAAGACATTTATAATAAAAGGCTGTTATGCGATATAACAGCCTTTTTATTATGTCAAAAACGTATTGATATTAAGGAGCATTACATGATTCAGCCATCAGTCTCTACGGTTTCTCATACTATACCTAAGCTATATTTGCTGACTAATGATGATGAGTTTAGCCTTTTATATCAAAAGTTAGAAGCCGCTTTAGCAACAGGATTGATTGCTCTTTTACAAATACGCCGTAAGCAGATATTGGCATTGCCTGACGGTGAGTCTGTTCTTTATAAAGAAGCGCTACAAATCGTTAATTTGGCTAAAACCTACAATGTGCCAGTATCGATAAATGACAATATTGCTTTGGCCGAAAAACTTGGTATCGGCGTGCATTTGGGACAGCAAGATGGTGATCTTAGTGAGGCAGCACAATCTTTAGCCCCGAAACAAATCATTGGTCGCACTTGTCATGGCGATATAACACTAGTCAAAGCTGCGAAAAATGAAGGCGCAAGCTATGCCGCCATGGGTGCAATCTTTGTTTCAACAACCAAGCCCAATGCTGCCACTATCTTACGCCAGCAACTGATAGAAGGCTGCCAGCAAGATATAAAAATATGCGTGATAGGCGGTTTAACGGCAGAAAACATCTCAGAGCTGGCAGGGTTACCTATTGCTTATATAGCAATCGTTGGCGATATCATGGATTTACCTGTCCATCAAATCGCGATGCGTTGTCAACAGTGGCATCAAGTACTTAATAAGTGGAATGTGCCTGCTGAATAAATACTATTTTAAAATATAAGCACGAATTTATTCAGCGTGCTGCATACATAAAGTTGCATAAGGCAATGCTTGCAAGCGCTGTGCTTCGATAGGCTCAGCGCATACCTCACATTCTCCATAGCTGCCACTGTCGATACGGCTTAAAGCGTGGTCTACAAAACCTAAGCTTTGCTGTGCCTCAACCATTAAGTTCTTGCGCATGTCATTCTGACGATAAGCAATCGCTTGATCTTCCCAATGTTCATTGAGATCATCTTGCGGATTTTGGATATGGTCCTCAATGTCAGCAATCCGAGTTTGGTACTCTTGTTTTAGTTGTAATAGATTTTGTTTGGCAGCTTCAAAGTCGATACTCATTGATTTCTCCGAATGGTTTATTGTTATGGCACAAGTACGCTATTGATCATAGATAGCTAAACGACTCAGTACCACCACAAAATGTTAATGAGAGTGTTATTAGTTTGAGAAGATAAATTTGCTTATCGCTAAATTTATCTTAGGTGACATATAAGTACAGACTATAAAACTGTTAGAATACACCGCCTTAAATACTTGTTAGGACAGTTTTCTAAAACTGCCAGCAATAGGATTTGATGAAATAAATTTGCTAAAGAATATCCAATAAACCGTTGGCGAACCGTCATACAGATTGATAACAGATGATATATAGGAGCAGGTAATGAATTTTTTGCGTATGAGCGAGCTGAGTTTGACCGATAAAGTAGTGTTGATTCGTGAAGACCTTAATGTCCCTATTAAAGCGGGTAAAGTGGCTAGTGATGCACGCCTGCAAGCAAGTTTGCCGACGATTAAGATGGCGCTAGAAAAGGGTGCAGCAGTGATAGTCTGCTCGCATTTAGGACGCCCGACAGAAGGCAATCCTGAAGCCATTTATTCGTTAGCACCCGTTGCTGACTATTTAAGCGATAAACTATCCGCGCCTGTTACGCTGAATAGTGATTACCTTACTCAAGGCGTCGCTATCGAAGCAGGTGAAGTCGCACTGCTAGAGAACGTACGTTTTAATGAAGGCGAAAAGAAGAATGATGCAGCGCTTGCACAAAAATATGCTGATTTGTGCGATATATTTGTGATGGACGCTTTTGGCACAGCACATCGTGCCCAAGCATCAACAGAAGGCGTGACCCAAGCGATGTATAAAGCTGGTAAGACCGCCTGTGCTGGACCTTTATTGGCAGCAGAGCTTGATGCTTTAAGCCTAGCACTTGAAACGCCAGCACAACCTATGCTCGCTATCGTTGGTGGCTCAAAAGTTTCTACCAAATTAGAGGTTTTACATAGTTTGGCTGAGCTTTGCTCACAGATTATCGTTGGTGGCGGGATTGCAAATACCTTCTTAGCCGCGCAAGGTCATAGTGTTGGTGCGTCACTTTATGAAGCAGATCTGCTCGATACAGCTCGTGAAATCATGGGTAAAACTGAGATTTTATTGCCTGAATATGTCGTCGTTGCTGATAAAAATGAGATTGATTTTGCAGATTTCACAGGCTCGCTTCAAAAGGCAGTTGCTAGCATCAAGTCTGTTGATGCGATTGGCGATAATGACATGATATTAGATATCGCACCAGAGAGTGCCATGAAATTGGCAGAGGCGATCAACGATGCTAAAACCATCTTATGGAATGGTCCAGTCGGTGTTTTTGAAGTGGATGCGTTTGGTCAGGGTACTCAGATAGTGGCAGAAGCGGTCAAAAACAGCCAAGGTTTCTCGATTGCAGGTGGCGGTGATACACTTGCTGCGATTGATAAATATCAAGTGGCTGATGGCGTCAGCTACATGTCAACGGGTGGCGGTGCGTTCTTAGAGTTTGTAGAAGGTAAAATCTTGCCAGCGGTTGCTGCTTTACAAATTAATGCATAACCTCTTAACGATACTTCAGCAGATGAGTAACATTAGCCGTACAACTTAGCCGCAGTATCTAAGGTACGCTGTACGGATAATATTTTGGCTACTATTCATATCTTATTGTTTTCAAGGCAATAAGTTCGAATCGTCATCGATTATTATTAAGTGGTAATTATTTGTTTCTATACTGAAAATTGTTATTGCATGTCCAATTTGCACTCTATAAAATAGCGCAAACCATGTATTTGACATGCTTTATTTATGAGGGATTTATTATGTTAAAACGTCATTTATTACTTGCTAGTGTTCTTGCCGGTACTTTTGCAATCACTGCATGTAGCCAAGAAACACAAGATAAAACCGATGCTGCTGCTGAATCAGCTGGCGAAGATGCTGCTGCGAATACAGAAGCCGCTGCTGCTGAAGCTGAAGTAGCTGCCCAAGAAGCGGGCGCTGAAGCTGCAGAAAATGCTGAAGTTGCTGGCGCTGCTGCGACTGATGCACTAGCAAATACTGGCGAAGCGGTTGTGGTAGGCGCAAATGAAGCCGTGTCCGCTACTGCTGGTGTGGTTGCCGATGGCGCAGCTGCTGTTGAAGATAAAGCTAGTGAAAATGCAGTAGAAGCAGAGCAGCAGTACTAATCAGCAGTTTTGATTTTAAGTATTAGTGATACACATCAATTGTTTTATAAGCCTATAAAATATATAAAAGCTTTGGTAATTGCCAAGGCTTTTTTTATGGATAAAAATAATCAATTTGATCCATAAAAAGCAAGTCATGAATTTTTTATAGACGAAATCGTCTATCTAGCTGTGCAAATAAGGTATAAAAACCAAACAGACAAACAAATAGTCAGTTAAGCGCTACGAAGCGCTGGTAATTTTTGCTATAATCACGGCGTAATAATGACGAGCAGAAAGCAGTGGTTTTTGTTGGCTTATAATGGAATACCCATTGCAAAGCTAGGTCGCAGTGCAAATGTGGCAACGTCTTATTGTTAAAAATGATGTTTTAATATCATTTTCAAAATACTATTTTTAGAATATAACCAGAGAGCGTTTTATGGCCTTAATATCGTTACGTCAACTTTTGGATCATGCTGCTGAACACGGCTATGGTGTTCCTGCTTACAATGTTAATAATTTAGAGCAGATGCGTGCCATTATGATGGCGGCTGACGCCTGTGACTCTCCTGTGATTGTACAAGCCAGTGCCGGTGCCCGTAGTTATGCAGGCTCTGCATTTTTGCGTCATCTGATTATTGCTGCTATCGAAGAGTGGCCACATATTCCAGTCGTTATGCATCAAGACCACGGTATGTCACCTGCTATTTGCCAACGCTCAATTCAGCTTGGCTTCTCATCAGTGATGATGGACGGCTCGCTTGGTACAGACGGTAAAACGCCGATGGATTATGACTATAACGCCAGCGTGACTCGCGAAGTAGTCAAAATGGCTCATGCTTGCGGTGTTTCAGTCGAAGGCGAGATTGGTTGCTTAGGTAGTCTTGAAACTGGCATGGCAGGCGAAGAAGATGGCTCTGGCGCAGAAGGCGTATTGGATCACGAGCAGCTATTGACCAGTGCTGATGAAGCAGAGCAGTTCGTTAAAGACACTAACGTCGATGCGTTAGCGATTGCTATCGGTACCAGTCATGGTGCTTATAAGTTTACGCGTCCACCGACAGGCGATATCTTATCGATTGAGCGCGTCAAAGAAATTCATGCCCGTATTCCTAACACTCACCTAGTTATGCATGGTTCATCATCAGTACCACAAGAATGGCTAAAAGTCATCAATGAAAATGGTGGCAACATCGGTGAGACTTATGGTGTGCCTGTCGAGCAAATCGTTGAAGCGATTAAGCATGGTGTGCGTAAAGTAAATATCGATACCGATTTACGTTTGGCATCAACAGGCGCGATTCGTAAATTCCTTGCAGAAAATCCTAGCGAATTTGATCCACGTAAATACTTCAAAGCCTCTATGGTTGCGATGTCAGATATCTGTACCAATCGTTTTGAAGCCTTTGGTTCAGCGGGTCAAGCGCATAAGATTCGTCCAATCAGTCTTGAAGGTATGGTTAATTTTTACTAGTAAGCTGACATGGTAAAAGAGATTGATTGATAGTTAGATGATGGTTTAGCTCATTTTTATAATAGTCTATATAAGAGATCGTGGATTATGATTGGATTGATTAATGGACAGGTGCAATACTTAATGGCACCGACTGCCTGTATCATGACCACCTCTGGTGTTGGCTATGATATTGAGCTACCATTGCCGTCATTTTGCCAATTGCGTCTTAACGAGCAGGCGAGCATTTGGACGCATTTCCATGTGCGCGAAGATGCGCAGCTGCTCTATGGTTTTATTGACCGTAAAGAGCGTGATGTCTTTCGCCAGCTGATTAAAATCAACGGTGTTGGGGCAAAAATGGCATTAGCAATGCTATCTGCAATGTCAGCTGCTGAGCTAAAAATGCATGTCGAGCAAGATTCAGAAGCGGCATTGACACGTATCCCAGGTATCGGCAAAAAGACAGCGCAGCGTTTATTGATTGAGCTAAAAGATAAGCTGAAAAATATCGAAGTCGACAGCAGTCATTTAGAATTTGCTATGCAGCCGGTACCAATATCTGCTGAAGGAAGTATCATTGCTGAAGTTGAAGGCGCGTTGATTAGCTTGGGCTACAAAGAAAAAGAAGCTCAGCAAGCTATTAAGGCGGCAAAAAGTAATGGTGAGACATTTGCAGATACACAGAGTTTGTTAAAAGCTACCTTGCAGCAATTTCAAAGTTTTAAATAAGAGTATCTTTCAACACAACATTAATTAAAAAAACAGCGATTGAAAATAAGCGACATTAGATGTCGCTTATTTTCGTTTTAGCACCTGCTTTATCATGTTTTGCATGACTTATGAGCAGCGTTTGGTTATGCTATTTATTACCTAATCTTTTAAAAATAATGCTTTAAGCATAATGGCAAAAACTATGATGCAAGATCGTTTGATTAATCCGCTAGAAGGGGCGTCAGATGCCCCTGATGCCAATATTCGACCAGCATTATTGGCGGAATATATCGGTCAGCCCGTCGTACGCGAGCAGATGGAAGTCTTTATTCAAGCGGCACGGGCGCGTGATGAAGCGTTGGATCATACGCTCATCTTTGGACCACCAGGCTTAGGAAAAACGACCCTTGCCAATATTATTGCTCGCGAGATGGGTGGCAATCTACGTTCTACTTCAGGGCCTGTCCTTGAGCGCGCTGGCGATTTGGCAGCGATGCTGACCAATTTGGAAGCTGGTGATGTCCTATTTATTGATGAGATTCACCGCTTAAGTCCGGTAATTGAAGAAATTCTTTATCCAGCGATGGAGGATTTTCAGCTGGATATCATGATTGGTGAAGGACCAGCAGCACGCTCTATTAAGCTTGATTTGCCGCCATTTACGTTAGTTGCAGCAACCACCCGAGCCGGATTATTAACGTCACCACTGAGAGATCGCTTTGGTATCGTGCAGCGACTAGAGTTTTATAATATTGCTGATTTAACCACCATTGTCAGTCGTGCAGCGCGGTTGATGCGCGTGCCAATGAGTGAGGATGGGGCCGTTGAAATTGCGCGCCGTGCACGTGGTACGCCAAGGATTGCCAACCGTCTATTACGACGTGTACGTGATTATGCTCAGGTCAGAGGCGATGGCAGTATTAATGGCGCAATTGCTGGTAGTGCGCTCGATATGCTCGCAGTCGATAGACGTGGTCTCGATCATTTGGATAGACGTTATATTGAGATATTGCACGAGCGTTTTGACGGTGGACCTGCTGGCGTTGAAGCGGTGGCAGCAGCGATGGCTGAAGACCGCGGTACGTTAGAGGATGTGATTGAGCCATACCTTATCCAACAAGGCTATGTACTTCGGACTGCACGTGGTCGAGTATTAACGCAGATGGCGATCGATCAGATGCTATAAAGTTAGTCTAAAAAAATGTGCCTACACTTAATTAGAATATTAAATGTAGGCACATTTTTTTTGTTTTATTTTTTATAGTATCTATTAAATAGTGGATGAAGGCTCAAGCCAAACGCTTATGCCTATCTATTTTTAATAAGTACTTGTTATTGTCAGAAGTCTTTTAGTCAAAGCTACTAACGGTTTAGGCTAAGATACGCCACACGACTGCCAAAATCGCTAAGAGGTAAAAAATAGGTGATAGCCAACCGATAACTTGTGTTGCAATGGCTATGAAAATAGCAAAGCCCGCCAGCGCCAACCAATCTCGGCGACGGTCGTTTAGCATATCGGCACGGATTTGTTGAATCTCACGCAGTTGACTGTCTTGACGTGATCCTTGTGAAGCAAGGCTCTGTAACCCTTGATCTAGCAGTCTTGGGATATCAGTGGTCGATAATAAAATCTCAGGCAACTGCTGACGTAGCTGTTGTAAATTACGCATCGGATCAAGCTGCTCCTTAATCCAGCTGCTTAAGATTGGCTTGGCAAGCGACCAGATATCAAGATTAGGATACAAGTCGCGACCAAGTCCTTCGACATGCACTAAAGTTTTGAGCAGTAGCATCAACTGCGGTGGAATACTCATATGATGGCGGCGGGCGATATCTAATATTTGCATTAATACACCGGCAAAGTCGATATCGTTAATGGATTTTTGTAACATCGGACCGACAGTGCGTTTCATATCACGCATCAATGCATGCTTATCAGCACTTGGCGGTATCCAGCCAGCTCGACTGACGATATCAACCATCGCTGTAAAGTTGTTATTCATCACGGACAATAACATTCGCGCGACGATAAGCTGATCGTCCTTTGATAAGGTGCCCATGATGGCGCAATCAAGCCCAATATAACGCGGCTCATGTCCTAAGTCCACGGCGGCCATATTTGCAGTCAAGGTATTGACTGGCGGCGTCTCGACAAAAACATTGCCGGGGTGCATGTCGGCATGGAAGAAGTTATCACGGAATACTTGGGTAAAAAATATCGTTAAGCCTTTTTCTGCCAATGCTGCACGGTCATAGCCTAATTGATCAAATACCTCAATTTGTGAGATTGGAACGCCTTGTATACGCTCCATGACCATGACATTTTTATTAGCATCATAGACTTCTGGCACATACATCAAGGCCGAGCCCAAAAAGTTGTTGCGCATCTGCGTTGTATTGTCTGCCTCTAATGTCAAGTCTAACTCGTTGAGCATGACTTGACGGTAGTCTTCAACAATATCGATGATGTGTATGGCACGAGCTGCTTCGATACGCGCCGATGCCCAATTAGCGAGTTCTCGTAGCAATTCAAAATCTGCAATAATGGTCGTGCGAATATCAGGACGAACCACTTTGACCACCACTTCACGCCCATCATGCAGCGCAGCGGTATGTACTTGGGCAATAGAAGCAGCTGCTAGAGGCTTGACGTCAAAACGCGCAAATAAAGAGCCAATAGATTGACCGAGACCGTGTCTAGGGTCTTGGATTTGCGCAATCGCAATATCAGAATCGAAAGATTTAACTTTATCTTGCAGTTGAATAAGTTGCGCAATAATCTCAGGTGGCACGAGGTCACGGCGGGTCGAGAGTAATTGTCCAAGCTTTAAAAACAGTGTGCCCATATCTTCAAGCGCGTATTTAATCGCATTAGGCTGATGCTTTTTACCCCACGCAGCTGGATGCATACGGATTAAACGCACCAAAGGCTGTAGTTGCGGCGCCTCTTCGACAGAAAAATGAGTGTCAATACGATAGGTGGCGGCAATGCGCCATAGCTCAAGTAAACGGGCGCGATGGGATAATAGCATGAGATATAAATACTCTAGATAAAGTCAAAAATAAGGTAGGCGTTGTAGAAAAGACAATTATCTACTATGAGTTAAACGTGCTTGCTCATCTTTAATAGCGGCTAGTTTGGCTTCTTCACGTTCAACATCGGCGCGCAGTTTCAGTAGTTGCTGCTTAAGCGCATTTACTTCAGTTACATCTATTGGGTCAGGTGCACTATTACCTGCAACATCGTTTGCCCAATCGCTAACATCGTTAAAAGCACGCTTGGCACTATGACGCCAGCTGCCTTTGAGCTGCGATATCAGGAGGTGCAACTGGCTCGCCATCGATTTACCAATAAATGGTTCAAGTTGTCCCGCAACATCAGGATCAAAGCCTGCAACCAATTGATTGAGTTGCATAAGTACTTTGTAATCGCCCTCAATAGGCAAGTTGCCTTCTGTACCGCGCATGAGATTCAGTAGCTGGGCAGGATTATCAACGGTAATAATACAATCTGGGCGGCTATGACCAAGACGCGCACGATCCATACTGGCTTTTTGACGCTCATTCATAGCGCCACTTTGCTCAAACACACTTTCAGTCGTCACTGGCTCAAAACGCAAGCGCTCTTGGGTGAATAGCACATCTAAATTCACCTCAGGCGTGCCCATGTTGAGACGCAGTACTTTGCCAGCAAGTGGCGCTAAACCCGCTTTGGTAATTTCATCACTGGCAATAGCCATATTAATTAGCTTTTCAGCACCGGCCAAAAGTAGAACAGTCAGCATAAGGCTCTCGCATAGTCAGTTGAGCGCCTTAAAAGAGCGCATTATTTATAAATATAAGTTGCCATCATTTTACATAATGGCACTTTTATCGCTATGTATTGTAATTTAAAACTTAATCTTATGCTTTAAAGCCGCGATGTACCGCGACGATACCAGCTGTCAGATTATGATAATCACAATTTTCAAAGCCTGCTTGCTCCATCATCTGCTTTAGTGTCTGCTGATCAGGGTGCATACGAATCGATTCAGCTAAGTATTTATAGCTTTCTGAATCGTTAGCAACCAGCTTACCCATCATCGGTAGCGCTGTGAATGAATATAAATCATAGGCTTTTGATAATGGCTCAAAGATAGGTTTTGAGAATTCTAGTATTAATAAGCGACCACCTGGCTTAAGCACACGGTACATCGATTTTAACGCAGCATCTTTATCTGTGACGTTACGTAGACCAAAGCTGATGGTCAGCAGATCAAAGCTATTATCATCAAATGGCGCTAGGGTTTCAGCGTTCGCCAAAACAAAATCGACATTATTACAGCCAGCATTAATCAAGCGCTCACGACCAACTTCTAGCATTGCCGCATTGATATCAGACAACACGACTTTACCGTTGCGACCGACTTCACGGCTAAAGACTTTGGCTAAATCACCCGTACCGCCAGCGATATCTAATACATGTTGACCAGCACGCACGCCAGATAAGCTGATGGCATAACGCTTCCACAAGCGATGAATACCAAATGACATCAAGTCATTCATGATGTCGTATTTTTTGGCGACAGAGGTAAATACGTCAGCCACACGTGCTTGTTTTTCTGCTTTATTAACGGTCTTATAGCCAAAATGGGTTTCTTCATGACCATCAGTATCAGACGTATGTGGATTATTGATATCGTCACGCTGGTTAAAAAGCGTTTGCTTAGTGGCTTGAGTATTTGTCTGTGCAGCGTCATTTACAGTGCTATTTTGGGCGTGGTTTTCAGTATTGGCATTTGGCATAGTGGTTTGTTGCCCTTGTGGCGTTCCTATGGGTAAATCTTCAACATGAGTAAAGTCATTGTTAATAACACTTGTAGCGGTATTTTGACGTGCTTTTACTTGAGCGGTAATATTTTGGTTATGAGTGATACTGTCTTGAACCAATTTATCTTGTATATGGCCATTAGTCGTCGTTTTATTATTTACATGATCAGTCATCGCGGTGTCCTATGATTTATTTTTATGCTTGTTTTTTGTCAGATAAAATACTAAGAGTTGTTGAGACAATGGCTCTTATCATACACCAAACGTAGCGGGCTTACCGCCCTTATCCGTGGCATGCACTTCATCAATAACTTCAAGCTCGCGCGCGCAAAACGGTTCAATAAAGCTGCTCACACTTTTTAAGGGTTTCATGGCTTTAAAGCCTGAGTCGATAAAGTCGTAAAGCGGCTGGAAGTTATAGCGATAGGCGGCACCTTTAGCCATCGCAAAGGCTTTTTTGAGCATAAATGAATTCAGGTCTTTATCGGTACGATAGCAAACGTCTTTTAAATTATTGATCTGTACGCGGCGCTCATCAGCTTCATCGACCGTACGGTAAGCGAGCAGCATATTTTCTTCATTGACCGTTAGCTCTTGTTCGAGTAGCCACTGCGCCAAATGCAAGTCGAGCTCAATCGCCAATATAGACGCTTGAATGCCCATACTGCCAGCTTCTAAAGATGACTCTTTGGCAAGACGCTCAAGTTTCTTGGCTTTAGGGAGAATGCGTCCTAATTGTTCTGCCAGTACTTTAAATTCATCACCACCATACAGCTGCGTTAAAAAATAATCTGCCATTAGCTGGTTTTTCGGTTGCTCAAACAGCGTGCTATGCGTACGCTTGATACGGGCTTGTTGCCATGATTGCACTTCATTAAGCTTCTTATTCAATGCAGCGTCTTCATGATGTGGCAGCGCCCAAAAGCGGTCAAGGTGCTGTTGTAAGTTGGCTAAAGCAGACATGGCAGGTCATCCTATAAAAATAATAATAGTCATCAAGTTGATAATAAAAGCTGGATAATAAGGGGGCTGGTTAGCGCTAAGTTTTCTACTTATAGGCAGCTATTAAACCATGCTCTTAAGATGTTGTTCACCTTAAAAGAAAATAAGACAGAATACAAATGCCAAACTGTTACATATAAAGATTGCTCAGCGCTTTCAGATAGTCAATTTATAAGACTTTATAACACAAATTACATAGCCACGTTATTTACTAAAAGAGCGTAGTGCTATGATAAAACAACTTAGCTATTTTAGACGATTATTTTAAACCAATTATTTGATAAGACTATAGCGAGCATAAACATGAGCAAAAAAAAGAATAAAACAGACAAGTCAGCAGAAGATGTGAGCGCGCCATTTAACGAGCAAGTCGTTGAGCAGCGTCTTATGCCCAATCCTTTGAGCAAGTTTTCAATGGATGAAGATGCGCTGCGATTGGCATTGGTTACAGCCCAGTTCGCTCTGCGTGCGACGCGCCAGCCAGAATCACCGAGTACTGATAAAGCCATTGGGTTATTAGTATTAGTCAATGGTATGGAGCAGGCAGGTAAGGGGACGGCGGTAACGCAATTGCGCCAGTGGGTCGATCCGCGCCTGCTTAAGGTCGAAGCAACCATTGGTTATTGTCCTTTAGCACACCAACCGATTTGGCAGACGCATACCAAAGCCATGCCGCGCCACGGTGATGTGATGGTATATTTTGGCAACTGGTATGCAGATTTACTTTATAACGTGATGCGCATGGCAAGCACAGAGAGCGAAAAGTCAGAAAAAAATAAGAAGAATAGGGATATTGAAGCGTTACCAATTGGTCAATGGCAAGACTATTTACGCCAGCAGCTAACGGAATTGCAAGCTTTTGAGCAAGACCTTGTGGCAAATCAAACGCAGCTACTAAAGTGCTGGTTTCATGTCGATATCGAGACTTTGCAGGCGAGGCTTAATGATGACGAGCCAGATCCGAAATTTCTATACCAAATTGATTGGCATGATATGACGATAGTGGCTAAGTTCAATGAAGTTGCTGCCGAATTATTACGCCAGCAAGGCGATTGGATTATCATCGATGGCACAGATAAATCGCAAGCAGCCATACATTTTTGTCATGAAGTCTTACATGCGATGCAAAAAGCGTTGTTTAGCAGCCGAGGAGAAAACAGTGCAGAATCAGATCAAGCACAAGATTCAAAGGGTACTCATAATAATCAAATAGAGTATCAGTCAATAAAGTTTGAGCGAGTAAAAATACCTAAGGTACTTACTGATATCGAAGATTCAGATATTGATAAATCTGACTACAATGACGCATTGGCTAAGAAGCAGGCACGCTTGGCAGAACTGTTACGTGCGCGTCAAGGTCAACATGTGGTGTTTGCCTTTGAAGGTATGGATGCAGCAGGAAAGGGCGGCGCTATTAAAAGACTGGTGGCGCCACTTGATCCACGTGAATATCAAATTTATAATATTGGCGCGCCCATGTTATATGAGCTACAGCATCCTTATTTGTGGCGTTTTTGGCAAAAGCTTCCGAACGAGCAGACAGACCGCATCAGCCGTATTGGTATTTTTGATCGTACTTGGTATGGGCGTGTCTTGGTAGAACGTATTGAAGTCTTTGCGACGGATGATGAGTGGCAGCGCGCTTATGATGAAATCAATCGCTTTGAAGCTGCCTTGGCAGCGTCAGGTACTCTGGTCATCAAGTACTGGCTGGCAATCGATAAAAAAGAGCAGCTTAAGCGTTTTGAGGAACGTGAAGAAACTGCATACAAACAATTTAAATTGACCGACGACGATTGGCGTAACCGTGATAAATGGTCAGATTATGTACAATCGGCGGCTGATATGCTGGCACGTACGGATACTAAGAACGCCCCTTGGTGTGTGATCGCTAATAATGACAAGCGCCAAGCGCGTTTAGAGGTGTTAGACCACGCTATCGAGCAGCTATCCGCGTTGCTTGCTGCCAGCTAAGTCATAAAGTGCTACATAGATAAGTTTTCTTAAAGCCTTGGAATGCGTAGCAAATGCTAAGCGGAAATTATTTATCTTATAGAAGCACTTTTAAGCCTATTCTTAAGCAGCTACCTATTCATTTATAGCTATTAATTTCCGCTGTTATCACTTGAATTGACTATGGCAATTCAAGTGTGTGTTGGCTAAAAATAACCCTATAACGTCTGATCTAAAGTGTATATTTCTTAAATCTTATATTCACAGTTACAAATCTTGTAATATCATCATGCATTATGCGTCTATATTTAATATAATAGGCGCGTAATGAGCGTTGCTATCTATTAAAATAGCTTGGTCTTCTGTTTATTTGTCTTTAATATCAATGTATTATTCACGATAAATAGCTTGTATAGAAGAACGCTATTATCATAAAAACGTAAGCCGCAAGATGCTTTAATCAGACGATTTGGCAATACCACTTGCGGCTTTATGACATTTTACTTAGGCGTTTTATCTTAGTTTCTGATTGTCGTTAAGCTCAATTGCTTATTTGCAAATGGCTATAACCGCTAAGATAAGATAATAAGGAGGGTGTCAAAGCATTGAGGCAGCTGTCTCAACACAGTATTCTAAAATTGTATTTCAAATAACCACGTTGCGCGCATGTTATTGTATTTTTGGGTAGTAATAATCACATCATTAATAGCCGCGTAATGTCATCATTTGTCAATAATTTCAATCAGCTTACGCAGGACGTATCAACGTATGGGTATTAGCAGCAGCTCTACAGAACCAACAAAATCAGTCGGCTCTATGAGAATCAATCTATTTTTTGCCATTTTAATGATTGGAATGACCGCCTACTTTTTGTGGTGGGGTCTAGATTACACCATGCACCAGCAGACGACGCTATTTATTGTCGCTACTGCTTTTGGTGTTTTTATGGCATTCAATATCGGCGGTAATGATGTCGCCAACTCTTTTGGTACCTCAGTCGGTGCAGGGACCTTAACCATCCCGCAAGCGCTAGGTATCGCGGCGATATTTGAAGTATCAGGCGCCGTGCTGGCAGGCGGTGAAGTGACCGATACGATTCGAAGCGGCATTGTCGATTTAGATGGTCTTTCAGTAACGCCCAACCAGTTCATTTATGTCATGCTTTCAGCGCTCATTGCTGCTGCATTTTGGCTGTTGTTTGCCACCAAAAAAGGCCTGCCGGTTTCGACTACACACGCGATTATTGGCGGCGTAGTTGGTAGCTCTATTGTATTGGGTATCACCTTAGGTGGTACTGAAATGGCATTGTCGACAGTGAATTGGGGCAAGATTGGCACGATCGCCATCTCTTGGGTTTTGTCACCGCTACTAGGCGGCGTTTTGTCTTATCTGCTATATGGACAGATTAAGAAAAACATCATTGAATATAATGATAAAACAGAGGCGCATATTGCTACTCTGAAAGACAGTAAAAAGACGTTAAAGCTGACGCACAAAGAGTACTTGGATGGTTTAACCGAGTCTGAGCAGTTGTCTTATACGTCAGCGATGTTGCGTGACCAAGAAATCTATAAAGATGATGATTGCGTCGTTGAAGATTTAGAGACGAACTATTACAAAGAACTTTATGAGATTGAAAACGAGCGCAGCAACCTCGATACCTTAAAAGCACTCAAGCAATGGGTGCCTATTATTGCGGCTGCAGGCGGCGCAGTCATGGCCTCTTTGGTCATCTTCAAAGGTTTAAAAAACGTCAATAATGGTATGACGACGTTGCAAGGCTTTTTAATTATGGGGATGATCGCAGCATTAGTATGGCTTGCGACTTATATTTATACTAAGAGTATCCGCGGTAAGCACAAAGAAGATTTGACCAAAGCCACGTTTATTATGTTTAGCTGGATGCAAGTCTTTACTGCATCAGCGTTTGCTTTTAGTCATGGTTCTAACGATATTGCCAACGCTGTTGGTCCATTTGCAGCGATTATGGATGTTATCCGTACCAATAGTATCTCAACAGAAGCAGCAGTACCACCTGCTGTGATGTTAACCTTTGGTGTGGCATTGATTGTCGGTCTTTGGTTCATCGGTAAAGAAGTGATTCAGACTGTCGGTACCAATTTGGCAAAAATGCATCCTGCTTCTGGTTTCTCAGCTGAGTTGGCTGCAGCTGCGGTTGTGATGGGTGCGTCGACGATGGGCCTACCAGTATCGAGCACGCATACCTTGGTCGGTGCTGTACTTGGCATTGGTATCGTCAATAGAGATACCAACTGGGCGCTGATGAAACCAATTGGTTTGGCATGGATTATTACCCTTCCTGCAGCAGCAAGTATGTCTGCAATCAGTTATATAGTGCTGATAAATATCTTTTAAAAGTTGAAATCAAAGTCATTTAATTTTTGATTAATACAAATAAAAAACGCTTATCGATATCATATCGGTAAGCGTTTTTTTATAGAAAAATATAGGTGTCATCTATATATTAGTCAGTACCAAACTGCTTACGCTTCTTAGCAAAAAAGCGGTCTAAGCGATCCATAGCGTCTTCTAAGTCGTGTAAGTTGGGTAAAAACACCAAGCGGAAATGGTCATTTTTATCCCAGTTAAATCCTGTGCCTTGTACCATCAAGACGTTTTCTTCTAACAATAAATCCATCATAAACTGCATATCATCTTTGATAGGGTAAATCTCAGGATCCATCTTTGGAAAGCAGTAAAACGCGCCTTGTGGCATGGTACAAGAGATACCTTTTATCGCATTAAGACGGGTCACTGCCAACTCGCGCTGCTTGTACAAGCGCCCTTTTTTAGACGTTAGGTCCTTCATGCTTTGATAGCCACCCATCGCTGTCTGAATCGCATATTGTCCTTGAACGTTAGAACACAGACGCATAGATGCAAGCATATCTAAACCTTCGATAAAGTCAGCCGCATGTTCTTTACGACCTGAAACCATCATCCAACCGGCACGAAAGCCTGCGATACGATGTGATTTTGATAAACCATTATAGGACAACACCAATACTTCATCGGTCAAAGTGCTCATCGGCGTATGTTCCATATCATCATAGAGAATACGGTCATAAATCTCATCCGCCATGATGATTAAATCATGCTCTTTTGCGACCTCGACGATTTGCAGCAGTACTTCATCACTGTACAGCGCGCCTGTCGGATTATTGGGATTAATAACTACGATGCCTTTGGTTTTGCTGGTGATTTTAGATTTGATGTCTTCAATATCAGGATGCCAGTTATCTTCTTCATTACAGCGATAATGTACCGCCGTACCGCCTGCGAGATTGGCAGCTGCCGTCCACAGTGGGTAGTCTGGCATCGGAACCAGCACTTCATCGCCATCATTCATCAGCGCTTGCAGGGTCATGACAATCAGCTCAGAGACGCCATTACCTAGATAGACATCACGAACATCAACTGCCGATAGCAGTCCCTTTGATTGGTAATATTGCAATACGGCTTTACGCGCTGAAAAAATCCCTTGCGAGTCTGAGTAGCCCGTCGCTTCCGGCAGATTCATCGCCACATCACGCAAAATCTCATGCGGTGCTTCTAAACCAAAAGGAGCAGGGTTGCCGATATTTAGCTTTAAGATACGCTTGCCTTCGGCTTCCATTTTATTGGCAGTTTGCAGCAGAGGACCGCGAATGTCGTAGCAGACGTTTTGTAATTTATCAGATTTTTTTATTGAGTTCATAGAGTGACCACTCATCAGGTTATTTGGTGAATTTTTGTGGGGAGTAGAAGAGGTAGTTGTTGTTGGTGTATTTTGACTAGTGCTATGAGGTTGCTCACCTGCATCGACAGCTTTATCATTATCAGACGATATACTGTCAGAATCGTCATCTGATTTGCTATCACTTTCAAGCTCACCGCGCAACAAATACCCTTCGCTACAACCTAAGAGTCGTGCAAGGGTAGGTAGCTTAGATGAGACAATCCCATTGGTCCCACGCTCCCAATTAGAGATAGCACCGCGGCTGACTTTAGCGCCAGCAGCAGTCATCGCTTGTGCCAGCTGCTCTGCCGTCATGCCTTTGTCACGGCGCAGCTGTACCAGTCGTTCAGCCTGTGTGCTTTTAGTCTTGTCATCAGCCGTCATTATGTAAGCCTTTTTTATTTTATGAATCTGTCATTAATCAGGTAACGAAACCAACTCTCTTGGATAAGTATTAAGCTAATGCTTTAAAAGAGAACTACTTTTAATTAACTGTCAATGCAAGATATTATTGCATATAGAAATTAAATGCAAGTTCTTTGTATATTATAGATTTTTAAAATGTAAGAAAATCTTGCATTGCAGAGATTTATAATGCATTAAGAGACTTCAGCTCAATAATAAACGATCTAACTTGTGATTTTTCGATATCAAATTGCCTACAGTATCTGGCACTGCCATTCCATGCAGTGAGTATTCTTGTTATAAACATCTTGAATAATAAGACGCTCGCCAACAGATAAAGCCTATCGTTTTTATAAAAAATAGCGATAAAGCCTCGATAAACCATTACTCACAATAGAGTAGACAATCAGTCATTCCATAAGGATACGTTATGCAAGACAATCAACTGAGCAAAGAAAAAATCAGCCAATTGACCGAGGCTGACTGGAAAGAGCGCTTAAGTGCTGAGGAGTATCATGTGTTGCGCGAGAAGGGCACAGAGCGACCATTTACGGGCGTTTACAATGATATTAATGATAAGGGTATTTATCGCTGTAAAGGCTGCGGTGCTAACTTGTTTGAATCAGACAATAAGTTTGATGCAGGGTGCGGTTGGCCAAGCTTTGATCAAGGTATCGATAATAGCGCCATCGATGAGCATATCGATGATTCGCTAGGCATGCGCCGTACTGAAGTGACTTGCAGCAATTGCGGCGCGCATTTGGGCCATGTATTCCCTGACGGTCCAAGTGAGACCACTGGCATGCGCTATTGCATCAACTCGTTGTCTATCGATTTAGATAAGTCTGAAGAATAGTGACAGCGGCGTGTAAGCTAATGAGGTAGTAGTAAAAAGAGTAGGGAGTATTGATATCTCCCTACTTATTATTAATATCACTAAGCTTATTAACCACAGTGTCTAACCTTTGATAGCAAACAAATAACTCATTTAAGGATGAATAATGACTACTATTTATGATTTTAGTGCTGAGCGTATCGATGGCACGACGCAAAATTTCTCTGACTATAAAGATCAAGTGTTGCTAATCGTTAATACCGCAAGCAAGTGTGGCTTTACGCCGCAGTTTGAAGGCTTAGAAGCGCTGTATCAGCAATATAAAGATCAAGGTTTGGTAATTATCGGTTTTCCCTGTAATCAATTCGCCAATCAAGATCCTGCTAATAATGATGAAATTGGCGCATTTTGCCAAAAGAACTATGGTGTGAGCTTTCCAATGATGGCAAAAGTCGACGTCAATGGCAGTGATGCTCATCGTGTGTTTGAATGGCTAAAAAATCAAAAAGGCGGGCTGCTCACAGACAGTATCAAATGGAATTTCTCCAAGTTTTTAATTGATAGTAAAGGGCAGGTAATTGCTCGTTATGCACCAACGACCAAACCTGAAGCGCTCAAGGCTGATATAGAACAAGCGCTGGCGGCAAAGTAAGTACTAGAGTGAAAAAGATTAACTATTCTGCGAAATTATAAAATCAATTAAAACAGATGCTTATAAATTTAATCACCAAAATAAGCAAAAATCTGTGATAAATATCAAAATAGTGTTTGACAGCCATGTGTAAATCTATATAATACACACCCACAGCAGCAGAGCTTAGTGACAAACTTAGAGCTCAGTTGATGTTGAATAAATTGCTTAGCAATTGTTCGAAGGGTGATTAG